>JBOGMA010000507.1:0-4923 GCA_050746465.1 Acidobacteriaceae bacterium | reverse complement strand
GCGCTGCATGGCGGCGAGGTAGACCGCAGTTTTGCCGGAGCCGGTCACTCCGTGCAGCAGAAGCGGGCGGAATTCCGATGTCTCCACCGCCGCCGTAATGGTGTCGAGCGCCGCCTGCTGCGCTGCGTTCAGCGTATGCGTTTGACGATGCAGCGCCGAGAGATGCGTCAGGTGAAAATCTGCCGGGCGCTCTTCAATGCGGACCAGTTCCCTTTTGATGAGCGTGCCGAGCGTGGACTGGGGCACGGTGAGCCGCCGAAGCTCGGATACTGGAAGCTCATTGCCTGAGCCTGCAAGCTCCGCGAGAATTGTCTGCTGATTTTCGTTCAGTTTGGGCAGGCGGACGCCTTCGATCAGCACGGCATAGCGCACGGTGCGCCTTGCGTCGCGCGGAGCGGCGGCGGTTTCGCGAGCAATCCACTTCTTGCGTAGCATGCCTGCAAGCAGGTCGCGGGTTGCTCCTGTTGCTGAGCGCAGGGTGGAGAGGCGCACCGCATCTCCGCTTTCAAGATAGTTCAAAATCTTGTATTCGATATCCTGCTGCTCGGGCGATCGTTGGGTTCGTCGGGAGCTTCCCTCGTGCGCTCCGCTGAAAAGCGCTTCCCTTCCGCGATCGGTAATCCGAAATAAAATCTGTCTCCGCACTTCGCTCATGAGCGGCAGCATGGAACGCAGCACTTCGCCGATAGGCGCGATGTAGTAGGCGGCGATCCACTCCGCCAGTTCCAAAAGCTGCGGGGAGAGAATGGATTCCTGATCGAGAACGGTCAGCAGCGACTTGGCTTCTACCGGCGGCGGTTCGTCGTGAAGCCGAAGCACGATGCCAGCGAGCTTCTCATTCCTAAACGGCACGAGCACGCGCGCGCCCACGACGGGCACCGCTCCGTCGACCGCGTAAGTAAAGGGGCGGTCAAGCGGAACGGGGAGCGCTACATCGCAAAATGCTGGCACGAATTCAGAGTACAGCGTCAGCCTTCGGATTTCGCCGGCTTTGCCGGCTTCAGCCCAAGTTCCTTCATTGCAATTTGCAGGTCTTTCCAGGCTTCGCCCTTCTGGCGCGGGTCGCGGAGCAAGTATGCGGGATGGTAGGTCACGATCAGCTTGGCATTGCGAACATTGTGGATGCGTCCGCGCAGGCTCGCCAGCGGAGCCTTGCCGCCCAGCAGATAGGTTGCGGCGGTTGCGCCGAGAGCAACGATGACTTCCGGCTGGATTACGTCAATCTGACGCCACAAAAACTGCATGCAGGTGTTCGCCTCGACGGGCTCAGGCACGCGGTTCCCCGGCGGGCGGCACTTCACAACGTTGGCGATGTAGACCTCGCTGCGTTTCAAGCCCATGGCCGTGATCATGTTGTTTAGCAGTTGCCCGGCGCGGCCTACAAAGGGCAGACCCTGGGCGTCTTCGTCGGCCCCGGGACCTTCACCCACAAACATCAGCCGCGCGTTGGGATCTCCGTCGCCAAAAACGATGGTGTGGCGGCCCATTTTTGCCAATGGGCAGCGATTGCACTCGCCAATCTCAAGGCGAATGGCTTCCAGCGCGGAGGTGCGGTCCTCTGCGGAAGCAGGCGATGCGGCGGCTGTAAGAGATGGGATCGTTGCTGACTTACGCGGCGAAATATCGTTCTCCGATTCCAGGTATGAAACAGTTGCAGTAGCAGATTCGGCCATCGCAGGGTCAGGTTCGCCGCGCCGGTACAAGTCATATACACCGAGATCGCGATAGTAGCGGAGCCTCGCTCTGAGGGCGGATTCCAACTCGGGGTTCAGCGTTGTCATCCTTCGAACACCGGCCCCGTTTCCGTGACCATCATCTGCGGGCGGCGCAGCGCGAGGATTTCCCCGAGGATACGGTCGGCGAGGTCTCGTTTGGACATTTCCGGAAGGTCCTGAACGGTGTGCCGGGTGAGAAACGTAACGGCGTTGCGGTCGGAGTCGAAGCCGATGCCAAGACGGGAAACATCGTTCAGCACGATAGCGTCCGCGCCCTTGCGCAACAGCTTGTCTCGGCCATGAACCACCGCGTTCTCCGTCTCCGCCGCGAAGCCGATGATCAATTGCCCCGGCTGGCGGCGTGCAACGACTTCGGCCAGGATGTCCTCCGTAGGCTCAAACTGCACGGTCATGGGGCCGGTACGCTTCATCTTCTGCACGGAAGCAGTGATGGGCCGATAGTCCGCGACGGCAGCGGCTTTGATCACAATCGTTGCTTCGCGCAGATGGTTCAGCACCGCTTCACGCATTTCGGCCGTGGTCGTCACCGGAACCATTTCGCAGTGCGCAGGCGGACGCAGCGCGGTGGGCGCGCTCACCAGAATCACCCGCGCTCCACGCGATTCGGCAGCCTCGGCGAGCGCGTAGCCCATCTTTCCGCTGGAGCGGTTGCCGAGAAAGCGCACCGGATCGAGCGCCTCGCGCGTTCCCCCGGCGGTGATCAGAACGGTCTCGCCGCTGAGGTCGTTGCCGCGGTTGAGGGCGGACAGAAGCGTTTCCACAATCGCGCCGGTATCGGCCAGCCGGCCTTCTCCGGTCATGCCGCAGGCCAGATAGCCACTGCCGGGATGAACAATGCGAACGTCGCGCGCGGCCAGCTTGTCCAGATTCGCCTGGGTAGCCGGGTGCTGCCACATATTCACGTTCATGGCAGGAGCCACGATGACGGGTGCGGTTGTGGCGAGGTAAAGCGTGCTCAGGAAATCATCGGCAATGCCGTGGGCGAACTTCGCAAGAACATTCGCGGTTGCGGGAGCAACCACTAGGGCGTCCGTGGTCTGCGCAGCTTCAATGTGCTCGATGGCGGAGGCAAGGTTCGCGTCCGACTCAGCGCTGCTCTCAGCCCAGAGGCTCGAGATGACTTTGTGGCCGGTAAGCGAGGCGAAGGTCAGCGGCTGAACGAACTGCTTTGCCGCCTCGGTCATGACAACGTGAACGTCAAGCGCATGCTGTTGCAAGGCACGCACCAGTTCCGCGGCTTTGTACGCGGCAATGCCGCCTGACACTCCGACCGTGACCTTCATAGAGATATTCTACGAGAGTTGCGAAGCGTGACGAAGCGCTACTGTATCTATGGCAGGAGCTTGTCTAGAAAATCGCGAATCGAGGCACGTCCGGGGACTCGACTTCGGGCTTCAAAACCGGAGCCTCAGCCCTGATGTAGCCGACCTTTCCGGCGGCGATTTCATCCTGAGCGACTCTGCACGGTTTTCCCGAGTGCGATGCTACCAGCGCGGGAGACCCATTCTGAAGCTGGCGGGCCCGGCGGGCAGCTACTAATACATAACGAAAATTACTGTCGAATACCTGTTGACTACTCATTTTGGCCTTCTCCTTGAAAAACATCTTTCCGCACGCACCTGGGGGGTGGTTTAGGGATTGATGACTCCGAAAGCCCGAAGCACCGGCTGAATGCGTGCCTCAGAATTTCGTTGGCGGCATTGTTCCGCCATGTTTAGCAGCTCCTCATCCTGCGGACTCACCGGACTCGTCGACCGGCGAATGCGTTCCGCAGCTACGATGGCTGCCATTTGCTCGACCGCACGGTCGAGAACGTCGTTGACGAGAATATAGCCATATTCCCGGTAATTCTCAATCTCTTGTTTCGCCTTAGCCAGGCGGCGGGTAATAACTTCTTCGATAACAGCACCTTCCGCCCGGCTGCGGTTCCTGAGCCGGGTAGCCAGAACCTCCGGCGACGGAGGCATCAGGAAGATAGTGACGGCATCCGGCATCTTGGCACGAACCTGCGCCGCGCCCTGTACGTCGATGTCCAGGAGCAGGTCTTTCCCCTTACCGAAAGCGTCGGTCAGCGAACGCCGCGCTGTTCCGTAGTAGTTTCCAAATACATCGGCATGCTCCAGAAATTCATCAGCATCGAGCATCTGCTGGAATTCTTCGCGAGAAATGAAGTGATATTCGCGTGACTCCTGCTCCGAGCCGCGCGCGGTGCGCGTTGTCCAGGAAACGGAGAATTCGAGGTTGGTCACCAGTGAGCGAAGCTGGTTGACGATGGTGGATTTGCCCGAACCGGAGGGCGCCGAAATAAGAAACAGGATACCGGCCAAAGTCGTTCTTCTCCTTACAAGCTTGTTGAAGCGCCTTTATTCCAGGTTCTGCACCTGTTCGCGAATCTTCTCGATCTCCGACTTCATGCTCAGGCCGAGTTCTGTAATGCGCTGCCCGCTACCGGCAATGCCGCCGGTTTTCGAGAGCAGCGTGTTGGCTTCGCGATTCATCTCCTGCATTAGGAAATCAAGTTTCTTGCCAATTTCGCCGCCATTTTCCAGCAGTGCGCGGAAGTGGTCGATGTGGGTGCGCAGCCGCGCCGCTTCCTCATCCACATCGCTTCGTTCAGCCAGCATAGCCGCTTCCTGCAGCACGCGGTCCCGGTCGAAGGCGTCGCCCAGCATGGCGCTGAGCCTCTGGCTCAGGCGCTCGAAATACGCCTGCTGTACGTCTTCCCGAAGCAGCACGGCTTCATCCACCAGCTTGCGCAGGCGATCCAGGCCGTCGTTCAACTCCTTTGCCAGCAGACTGCCTTCCTGAGCGCGCATGGCGTTCAGCGCGTCCATCAGAGGCTCCATTTCCCTGAGTGCGGCCGCCTCAATGGCCTGCGTCTCCTCTTGGTCGACGCCGGCTGACGCGCGGCCATCGCCGCCCAGGACGCCGGGCAGGCGAAAGATCGTGTTGAGGTCGGGTTCGCACTTCAGGCCATGCTCGGCCGCGATGCTGCGGAAGGCCTTGACGTAAACCGCAATCGCGGCGGCATCATAGGCCGCATCGCTCTTCTGGCCGCGGTCCACGCTCAGGCTTACTTCCACGTGTCCGCGCACAAGTCTCTCTTTCAGCAAGCGGCGCAACTGCATTTCCAACGAATCCATTCCGGAAGGCAGCCGAAGATGCAGGTCGAGAAAACGATGATTCA
>JBOGMA010000506.1:0-1853 GCA_050746465.1 Acidobacteriaceae bacterium | reverse complement strand
GCGCCGACCTATGGCAAGCAGATGGACCCCTCGCATCAGGCCCGGCTGCTTCTCGTAATCTGGCTGATCGTGGAGGCGCTCTTTGCCATCATTCCGCCGCGGCATGAGTTCTCGATTCTGCCGGCGCTACCCTCGCTCGCCCTGCTGGCGGCCGGATGGATGGCCGCGGATGAGCTTTCTCCCGCGCGCGTTGGACGGGCGTTTGCCTGGGTGTTCATGATCGTGGGAGTCATTCTGGCCGGCTTCTCGATTTACTTCGGCGTGAGCGCACCGAGGGCGTCCTCAGGAGCCGACATCGGCACGCTCCTCCATCTGCACGCGAGCCCTCACGGGCTGTTCTTCGGCTATCTCGCCGATCTCACCCGGGCCTCCATGGGGGCATTTCGCATTCCACTGTTTATTGCCGCCGCCGCGCTGCTGGCCGGGACGATTCTGAACCTGATCTTCCGGCTTAAGGGGAAGGCGCGCATGGCCAACTGCTTTCTTGGCGGCATGATGGTCTTCGTGCTCATCGCCGGACATATCGCGCTGAACACTTTCTCGCCGGTTGTTTCCTCCGCGGTGCTGGCGCAGGCCATTCAACCAGAAGTGAATTCCAGCGATGTCGTGGTCGTGAATGGGCGCTATATAGACGCTTCCGCGCTGGGATTTTATCTCCAACTCCCCATCCATCTGCTGAGCGCTTCCGCGAAAGCAACCAACGGACTTTCCGCCTCCGCGTTCATCAATCCGTCGGAGTTGGCGCAGAAGTGGAGCGGGCCGGGACGAATCTTTCTCTGGACGAGGCCGGATGCGGTGCCTTCATTGCCTGGAAACGTGTATCTCATCGCCCGCAATGGCGGCAGGGAAATCGTCAGCAATCAGCCGAACAGCGGTGGGGCGTCTTTCTAGCTTCCCGGCTCGTCCGCCACCCGTTTTATCAGCTTTCCCTGCTTCAGCAGGAAGGTTTCGCCGCGCCACTGGACGGAGTTCCCGGCAAAGCTCCATATCCACACCCAAAGCGCGCAGAAATCGCGCAGCGTCAGCAGCCAGAGATCGCGCAGCACCTGCCTGTCTCCTAGAATGCCGACCCCGGCGGCCAGCGCGATTGTGACGCGCGCAGCGATCGTCAAGCTAAGCAGAGCAATGCTATCCAGGCTGAATCCGCAGGCGATCAGGTTCAACACCGCCCACGGAAGCCCGAAGGTGACGATCATGCCCAGATAGCCGAGTTTGCGTGAATCGCGCACCGCCCTGGCCCAGCGGAGTTGGTGAGCGAAGAAGTCTCGCAGCCGATATGGCGGCAGTGAAGTCGCAACAACTTCGCGGCTCAGCCGCACTGCGTATCCAGCGTTAGAAATGCGCGCTCCCAACTGGTAGTCGTCGGCCAGCGAGTCCACCACCGCCTCGAATCCGCCCGCGGCGGCCAGCGCCTCGCGTGAAACAGCCAACGTCGAACCCAACCCGAAGCGCATGCCGCGGTCCATCATGCGCGCGGTGAGCACGCCAGGAAAGAAATCCGTCGCGATGCCGAGGGCCTCCATTTTTGAGCCAAGGGTTTGATGGGCAATTCCGCGATACGGGGCTGTAACCATTCCGACCGTTTTGCCGCGCTCCGGTCCGGCAAATCCCGCCATGATCCGGCTAAGGTACCGCGGCGACACGTGAATATCGCTGTCGTTCACGATCAGGTATTCGTAACGGACCTGTGTCGCCATCTGGATCACGTTGCCGATCTTGCCGTTCATGCCCAGCTTTTCCGGACAAACGATCAGCCGGATATTTTGATTGGGGAACTCCGCCTGCAGGCGCTCCACCGCGACGACGGCCGGATCGGCCAAATCTGAAACTCCGAACAGAAGCTCATATTCCCC
>JBOGMA010000505.1:0-6536 GCA_050746465.1 Acidobacteriaceae bacterium | reverse complement strand
CGGTCTCACCCTCTTCGATACGACGAAGCAGGATGCGGTCGTGCAGCGGTGTAAAGGTGGTCGCTACGGATGCAGTTGCCATTGCGTTGCTTCTCCTTCGCGCGAGAGTTGACCCTCGCGGATATGTTGGTTCAAAATGGACCGGATTTCCGGCAGGCGAGCGCTGGGTTGGACCGGGAGGCCCATTAGCACTTATGCCTTCCGATTGCTAAGTTATCGGGTTTCGATAGAAGTTGTCAAGAATACCCGCTGAAAAGTGAGTAAAACTCACTCAAATTAAATTTAAGCTGAATCGCTCATTTGTGAGGCCGGAAGCAGGTCACGATTTAGAACGTAAGATGCTCAAAATTCGAGAGATGTTTCCTCTATTGATCGCGCAGCAGGCGGACGGGGTCGGCGGAGAGGGCTCGAAGGGCGGGAATCCAGGTCGCGATGAGTCCAACCAGCATCATCACCAGCACCACGCCGCTCAGCACCAGAGGATCGCTGGACTTTGCCTGATACACAATCGACGCCAGAACGCGACTTGCGAGAATGCCGAGCAGGAGGCCAATGGCCGAGCCGAAGGCCAGCAACTTGAGCGCGCGGCCGAGCGCAGTCTGCAGGATTTCCCTGCGCTGCGCGCCAAGAGCGATGCGGATGCCGAGCTCGCGCAGCCGCTTGCTGACCAGATAGGCGGCCATCCCGAAAATACCAGTGATCGACAGCATCGCGCCGAGCAGTCCTAGCACGCCGAGGGCGATCGTGGCGACGCGCGGCGCAAACAGGGCCGAATTCATCTCGCGGTCCCAGGTGTTGATGGTGAGGGGCAGGCTGGGGTCGAGGCCGTGCAGAGTCCGGTCGAGCGCGGCAGCGATTTCCTGGGGGCTGCGGTTCGAGCGGACGATCATGTATGTATTGGTGGACGGCGATTGCAGGATGGAAAGAAACATCGCCGGCATCGGATCCTCAGCCAGGGTTTCGTACTTTCCGTCTTCTACGATGCCGACCACATGCACGCGCGTGCCGCCCCAGAGCTTGAAATAGCCGCCCATGGCTTTTTGTGGCGTGCCGAAGATTTTGCGGGCAAATTCCTCATTGATGACCGCTACGCGCGGGGCTTTGCTGTCGTCGTGCCAGGTAAAGCTTCTGCCGGCCAGCAGCGTGGTTGCGGCCGCGCGGAAGTATCCAGGCGAGACAGAATATTGTACGGCGTAGCTCACCGCATTCGATTCCCGGTAATCGGTGGTGCCCTCTCGATAGACCGAGGAATCAGACCAGCCGAGATTCAGAGGAATCCGGTCGGCGTAGGCCGCCGCGGTTACGCCCGGGATTGTGGTCACGGCATCGATCATGTGCCGCTGCATCGCAACCGCACGGTCGCCGGTGTATCCAGCCATGTCAAGGTCGGTGTTTACCTGCATGGCATGGTGCGGGTCGAAACCAAAGTTGCTGCGCAGTGAGCGCGCGAGCCCGCGCACGGCGACGAGCGAGGCGGTGACGAGCACCGCGCAGATGGCAATTTGAGCCGCGAGCAGCAGGTCACGAGTCGAGATTCTGCGAAGCCGCCCAGGGCCGGCGCCGATTTTGATGATCTGATAAGGGTTGGATTTGGAAACCTGCCGCACCGGGACGATGGCGGAGAGCAGTCCGCTGGCAAGTGCCAGAAACAGTGCGAAGAGATAGCAGCGCGCGTCGGGACTTACGGCAACATTGATGGGAATGTTTGGAATGGGTTGCCATGCGCTCAGCCAGCGCAGGAGCACGATGCTGCCGATGAGGCCCAGCGTGCCTCCAGCCAGCGAGACGATGAAGGCTTCCGTGAGAAGCTGGCGCAGGATTCGCCTCCGGCTGGAGCCCAGGGCGAGCCGCAGGGCAATTTCGTGGCCGCGTTCCGCAGCGCGCGCGGCGAACAAGCTGCCGAGGTTGGCGCACGCCGCCAGCAGAATGAGGAGCGCCAGCAGCATGAGACCCAGGAGGAATGCGCGAATGGGGCCGCCAAGAAAATCACCGAGCAGACCCGGGCGAGCCAGCGAAAAATGGAGGCTATCGTCTTCCTTTGGGTAAGTTTTGGCTAAACGGGCGGCGATGGAACTGAGGTCGGCTGTTGCCTGGGCTGGAGTGACGCCCTGTTTCAGGCGGCCCAGGACCCACATACCTCGCGCACCCCTTTGGTTGAGATCGCTGCTTCCCTGGATTTGCTGCTGGTTGACGACGGGTATCCAGAGAGCCGGAGAGAAAAATAACACTGTGCCCCGGAAATTCGGCTGCGCGACACCGAGGATGGTGTACGGGAATTTATTGAGCTGGACGACGCGCCCCACAACCTTGGGGTCAGAGTGAAAGTGGCTATGCCAATAGGCATAGCTGAGCACGATATAGGGCGCGCTGTTGGGGCCGTGCTCATCCGCACCGTGAAAAAAGCGGCCCAGATAGGGCTTGACGCCGAGCACGTCGAAGTAGTTTCCGCTGGTCTCATACAGCCAGAGGGAAGATGGATTGCTGCCGGCATCCAGCCCGGCGGAGGCCATGGAATAGATCGCCATGCCGTCAAAGGCGCGGTTGCGGTCGCGCAGATCGATGTAGTCGGGATAGGACTGGGAGGGTTGTCCGTTTTGCTCGACCATGTACAGGTTTTGCGCGTGCGGCACATTTGGGGGGCGCAGGACCAGCGTGTTCAGAATGCTGAAGACGACAGCGTTTGCGCCGATGGCGAGTGTGAGAGTGAGGATGGCAGTGATGGCGAAGGCGGGAGACTTGCGCAGGACACGAAGGCTGATGCGAATGTCCTGGAGAATGCTCTCGATGAAGTTGCCGCCGAGCGCTTCGTACGATTCCTGCCTGAACTTGTCCCGGTTGCCCAGCTCGATGCGCGCGCGACGCTCGGCTTCGGCCCGGGGCATCCCGGAGCGCTCCAGGTCATCCGACCGGTGTTGGATGTGGGAGCGTAGTTCTTCTTCTATTTCGTCGCCGAGTTCGGAACGGCGGAAGAATTTCGCTGCAACTGAGCGGAGATAGGACGGGAGGCTCATAGCTCCTCCGGTTGCGCGGAGAGTGCGGCGGCGATCGCGGCGGCGAGCCGGTTCCAGTTGACGGTTTCTTCGCGCAGGCGTCGGCGTCCGGCGGCGGTCAGCTCATAAAACTTGGCGCGGCGGTTGTTTTCTGAAGTGCCCCACTTGGTTTTGAGCAAGCCCTGGCGGACGAGGCGAAACAGACCCGGATAAAGCGCGCCCTGCTCGATCAACAAAGCGTTGTCGGAAATTTGTCCGATGCGCAGAAGGATTCCATAGCCGTGCAGCGGACCGAGCGAGATCGCTCTAAGAATCAGCAGATCGAGAGTGCCGGGAAGAAGTTGGGCCTGATCGGTCATGCACCACTCCTAAGATGATAAGGAGAGTAGCGCGCTCACACCTAAGCTGTCAAGGAGAAGAATCCAATGCCGGCCGAAGGTCCGCAATCTCCAGTTCAATGCCGCCAAAATCGGGATGGGTGTTTTTTCTTACCTTGTAGGCGAGATCGATCCGGCTTTCCTGCTGAAGCTGCAGACCCTGAAATTTTTCCGCGCAGTGCCAGCCCACCGCCGATATTGCCCCGCCTCGCTCCGATTTCAGCCGTAGCCTGAGGTGTTTTTCTTTCATCACCCGCAGCGGTGCATCCAACTGCAGATTGAAGGTGACGAAGACCGGCTCCTCATTATCCATCCCGTACGGCTCCAGCTTCTGGAGCCAGGCATAGAGAGTTTCGTTGATTTCTTCGATCGGGAGCACAGCATCGCATTCCAGCGGGCTCCCCAGATCGGCTTCGGCAAGATTCACCTCGGCATACGCGGCGAGCCGTTCGCGGAGTTCGGGCACGCGAGAGGAGGGAAGCGAGAACCCGGCCGCGTGCGCGTGGCCTCCAAAGCGTGTGAAGAGGTCATGGCAGCTCTCAATGGCGTTGAGCAGGTGGAAGCTGGGGATGGAGCGGCCGGATCCGTAGGCTTCTCCGTTTTCGTGCGACAGCACCAGCGCCGGCTTGCCGGTACGCTCAACCACTCTCGAAGCCAGAATGCCAATCACGCCGCGATGCCAGCCGTCGCCGTCAATCACCAGGCAGCGCGGGTGCCGGAAATCATCACGGTCAAGCTGAGCAAGAATCTCAGCCAGCGCGGCAGCCTCGGTATTGCGGCGTTCCGTGTTCAGCCGCTCCAGTTTTTCGGCAATCGCTTGGGCGCGCTGCGGGTCTCGGGTCGTGAACAGTTCCACGACCTCCGACGCGATGTCCATACGTCCGGCGGCGTTCATGCGCGGCCCAAGCCGGAATCCGATATCGATCGGCGTCAGCGGGCGCTGCGCGGGATCGAGCTGTGCAACTTTGAGCAGGGCGCGCAGGCCCGGATGCGCAGGCCGCTCCAGCTCGCGGATGCCGAGCGCGACGAAGACCCGGTTTTCACCCAGCAGGGGAACGGAATCGGCAACCGTTGCGATGGCCAGCAGCTTCAGGAAGGACGGCAGCAATTTGGAACGGGCAAGAGTTCGGTCGTGAAATTCAAGCAACGCCTGGGAGAGTTTGAACGCGACCCCGGCCCCGCAGAGGTGCTTGCATGGGTAGCCGCAGCCAGGCTGGTTGGGATTAAGGATTGCGAGAGCTTTGGGAACTCCGAGAGCGGTCTCCGGCAAATGATGATCCGTCACGATCAGATCAAGCCCAAGGCTTTCCGCCGCTTCCGCCGCGGCGAACGCACGAATGCCCGTGTCGACGCTGATGATCAGCCGCACGCCTTCGTGCGCCGCGGTTTCGAGAACTTCGCGCTGCATCCCATAGCCTTCTCGCAGCCGGTGCGGGACATGAAAGCGAACTTGTCCCCCGAGTCTCTCAATCGCGGTCTTCAGCAACACGACGGCCGTGGTTCCATCCACGTCGTAATCGCCATAGATGAGGATCAATTCGTTCGCAGCCACGGCGCGCTGAATTCGCGCGACTGCGGCGGCCATGCCAAGCATCAGAAAAGGATCGTGCAGATGGTCGAAGCTGGGGTTGAGGAAAGCCGTGGCATCGGCTAAGTTGCGTATGCCGCGCCCAATGAGCAGGCGGGCGACGAGTGGAGGAAGGGAAGCTTCGCGCGCCAGAGCTTCCTCGGCGGCGGTATCGGGTTCTCGCAGAACCCACCTGCGTGCGGGTCTAAGTGTCGTGTTGCCTGAAGGCGCTAGATCAATCGTGCTCACGGGGTCTGCGCTAGTTTACCGTGTCGTCTTCGTCATCCCCATAAACAATGTCGCCCAAGTCGAGCGAGTCGAGCAGGTTCTGGTAGCGCTTATACCAGGGAGTGGTGCTTTCATGGAGGAAAAACACTCCTTGATAGGCAAAGCCGAGCTGAATGTAGCCGACTTTTCCGACGTAGGTTGCAAGGGACTGCGCTTCCTCCACCTCGGGCGGATCGGAGTCCGGAAAGCCAGCCTCCTGCAGTTCTTCGATCAGTAGCTCGAGGTCCGCTTTCTCCAGCCGAATCTCGCTCATCGTCAGAAATGGCGCTCCGGCGGATTTCGCCGTCTCAACAAAGTCCTTCCAGCTATCTACATTCTCCTCGTCATCCCAAAGCACCGTTGGGACCTCTTCGCTGCCGACGTAGGCGGGAACGCGGCGGAGTCCGTGGCCCTCAATGAAGGCCACCATATCGTCTTTAAGAGAAAGCAGGCTGATTTGGCTCATGATCTTCTCCTATTGTCGCAGCTTTCCCTGAGTGAGTGGCTCACAAAAAGAACGTAAAATGTTTTCAGTGAAGAGTGCTGCCGCGAAATTCGGTCGCACTATTCAAATGTGCTATATTTCGAGCGAGATAAATGATATTTTCACGCGATTATGTTGGATACCTGGCGCGGCACACGGTCACCGGGCTTATTGAAGCGAAACTGATCCGCACCGACAAGGTTGCAGCGGTGAGCGAGCGGGTCAACGCCGGAATTCTGGAAGAGTTATCGCTTGAGGACCGGATCAATGAAGAGGTCCGCGTCATTCTGGATGCCTATCAGGAAGAAATGCACCGAACAGGAGCCGGATACGCAGAGATGTTCAAGAAAGTGAAGCAGGAACTGGCGAAAAAATACAAGGCGGTGCTGTGAGAATCTCGCGCGACAAGCTCAACAAGCTGGCCCATGTGGTGGCCGATACGCTGGCCGAAACCGAGGAGTGCGATTTTCTCGAAGACCGCAATACGATTCGGCAGGCGGCGCGAGCCATTCTGGAAAAGCTGCTGATGGAGGAATTGCGCATCGACGCCGCCGCCCGGCAGAAGATTGCCTCGCAGCGGAAAATCATTCCGGAAGGCAGCCAGGAGTGGGACATCCTGTACCGCAAGTATTACAACGACGAAGTAAAAAAGCTGGGTATTTGACCCTCCCAAGCTGCGCCGGAGCCTTGCTACTGGAACACTTCAATCTGATATAGTCAAAGAAGTCGGTCGCCGCTTTTCTGCGTGTTCCTATCCGGCCAATTTCTCATTACGGCGCCATGGTGTAACTGGTTAACACGCCGCCCTCTCAAGGCGGAGAGTTCGGGTTCGATCCCCGATGGCGCTACCA
>JBOGMA010000504.1:0-5651 GCA_050746465.1 Acidobacteriaceae bacterium | reverse complement strand
ATGCTCGCCCAAGAGCGAACAAATTTTCCTGAGGTGTCCCCCTGATGTCTACGCTTGCTGTTGAAGAAACCCAGATTCCCCTTGCCGACGACGACTTCAATGCGCTTGAACAGCGCGTGCTGCGCATGGTCGAGCTGGTCAAGAGCGAGCGCGAAGCCCGCGCCGCCGCCGAAGCCCGCATCCACTCGCTCGAGGCCTCGGTCAAGAGCCTCGAAGACAGCGGCCTTAGCGCCGAGCAGCGTGTGATCTCACTCGAAGAAAGCCTTCAGCAGGCCAACAACAAAATCGCCCAGCTCACGAATCAGGGCACGCAGTCCGCAGCTCAGGTCGAGTCCCTCGAAAAGGAACGCGAAACCGTCCGCACCCGCGTCGAAAAGCTTCTTAAGCAACTGGATGAAATTCCCGCATAAAGGCGGCCTATGACGGAAACCACCAACGCCATCGCAGTCGATATTTACGACCAAACCTACAACCTGCGCGGGCAGGACACCGAATACATCCGCCGCCTCGCCGATATCGTCGACTCCAAAATGCGCGCCGTCGCCTCCCACGGCAAAACCGTGGATTCGCTCCGCGTAGCCGTCCTCGCAGCCCTCAACATTGCCGACGAGCTCGCCACTCTTGAACAGAAATACGATCAGCTCACCGGCAACGCGCGCGGCAACCAGAACTCCATCCGCAGCCGCGCCCACACTCTCACCGGCCTGCTCGATTCCGTGCTTGAAGGCGAACGCAAAGCCGGCTAAACGCCCCGTCCCGTTTCAGTCCTTTCCCTGCAACGTCATAGAAACCCCGGCTTGCAATCTCCCGCCGCTCTGGTTAGCATCCATCTGAGAGACCGGCCTGCAAAGCAGGTGCGGCAAACTCGCTGGTTGAACCTACATTCATTGAACAGGGAGCTTGACTCGATCATTTTGGCTCGGTGCGCAGTGTCCGCCAGTCCGGAATGCCTAAAGAGCCTCGGCGGGTTCCCACCGTCTTAGGACGGGTTCACCGGCGCATTGTCGCACGGCCCAGTGGGTCGGTCTTTTACTGCGATTCTCTTGTACCCACGCCTCTTCCAGATCGGTCACATCATCATCCCGACCTATGGGGCCTTTATAGCGGTCGCGCTCGTTGCCGCCCTCGCCTCGCTCCCGCCCCTCGCCCGCCGGCTCGGACTCGATGCCGGCAAGCTCTGGAACCTCGGCCTCATCGGAATCCTCACCGCGCTTATCAGCGCGCGCCTTCTTGTCGTCGCTGAATTTTTCAGCGTCTTCCGCCAACACCCCTTCTGGGTAATCGGCCTGGCCGCCAACCGCGCCGCTCCCTGGATCGAACCTGCAGCAATCCTCCTCGGCATCGCCGCCACTCTGCTCTACATCCTGGCCGAAGGCCTGCCGTTCCTGCGTGTCCTCGACTGCGCCGCCCCTGCCGCCACTCTCGGCCTCGCCATCTCTTCCATCGGAGCCTTCCTTTCCGGTGCAGGCTACGGTCTCCCATCCAGCCACACCTGGGCTGTCACCTACACCAGACCCTTCGCGTACTTCTGGTACCTCACCCCACTCGGAACTCGCCTCTATCCCGTGCAGCTATACCAGGCCATCGCCTTTCTCATCATCCTCGCCGCCCTCCTGTGGCGACTCCCGCACCGCCACCACGACGGAGAACTCGCCGGAATCTGGCTCTTCCTCGCCGGCCTCGCCAGCTCCTTCATCGACCTGTATCGGGCCTTCAGCCCCACGCACCTCGTCGCCCATCAGGCCGTCTGCATCTCCATGGTTCTCGCCAGCGCCGCCTTTCTCCTGCGTCGTAACTCCAGATTCTCCATTCCGTCCGCCTATAATGTGGTCGATGACCCGCAGCACGTTTAGACTCTGCCTCTTCCTCGCTCTCCTTGTCCTCACGCTTCCCATTACCCTGCTCCACGCGCAGGCCACCGCTGTCCAGCCCGAGACCGTCTTCCTATGGCCCAGCGGAGCCCCCGGGGCCCTCGGCAGCACTCCCGCCGACAAGCCGCGCATGTACGTCTTCCTGCCTAAGAAGCGCTCCACCAGCGCGGCTATCCTAGTCATCCCCGGCGGCGGATACGAGCACGTCGCCATCGGCCATGAAGGCTTCCAGATCGCCGACTGGCTCAACCATCAGGGCATGGCCGCCATCGTGCTCGATTATCGCGTCAAGCCGTACCATTACCCGGCAGAGATCGAGGACGGCGTACAGGCCATGCGGCTCATTCGCTCACACGCAGCCGAGTACGCCATAGATCCCAATCGCATCGGCGTCTGGGGCTCGTCCGCCGCGGGCCATCTGGCTTCCTCACTCGGAACACATTGCGGAAATCCCGCGAATCCCGTCCCATCGATAAAAGACGATCCCCTCGCTGACGTGTCCTGCCGGCCCGATTTCATGGTGCTCGCCTATCCGGTCATCGGCATGACGGAGCCCATTACGCATCACGGCTCCATGATCAATTTTCTTGGGCCCAACCCCGCCCCCGGCCTGGCGCGCGACTGGTCCAACCAGGACGCCGTAACCCCGAACACGCCCCCCACCTTCATCTTTGCCACGGAGAATGACCCCACCGTTCCCATTGCGAATGAGCTTGCTTTTTATCAGGCATTAGTCAAAAACCACGTTCACGCCGAACTCCACATCTTCGACTACCGCAATCACGGCTGCGGACTCTGCGGGTCCATCATCCCGCTGCGCGTCTGGCCCTCACTGCTGCGCACCTGGCTCATCGACCACAGCTATCTGCCGCCCGATGCCCCGCCACCGCCGCCACCCGCCCCCAATTGGCCCGTCTGGCCCAAAGGGCTCGAAGGCCCCGGCAGCTATTCCAGCGTCAATCAATGAACACAACCCACTTAGTCCCAGCCGAAGCCGTCGGCCAGCGCCTCGACGCCTGGCTCGCCGCGCGGCTTGAAAACGTAAGCCGCGCCCGCGTGCAGTTGCTGCTTTCTGAATCCAAAGTCCTCGTCAACGGAGCCGCCGCCAAGCCGTCGCTCAAACTCCGCGGCGGCGAATCCATCGAAGTCCTGGGCGAAGCCGCCCCACCACCGCTCCATGCTATCCCCGAATCCATTCCGCTCGATATCATCTACGAAGACCGCGACCTCTCCGTCATCAACAAGCCCGCCGGAATGATGGTCCACGCCGGCTCCGGATCAACCGAGGACGCCCGCAACCGCGGAACCCTCGTCAACGCCCTCCTCAATCATTACGCCGAACTCTCACACTCCGCTGACCCCATTCGTCCCGGCATCGTTCACCGCCTCGACAAGCAGACCAGCGGCCTCATCATCATCGCCCGCAACGATGCCGCCCATCTCAAACTCGGCGAAATGTTCTCACGCCGCCAGATTCGTAAAACCTACATTGCTCTCGTCCACGGCGCTCTCAAGCAGGAGAAGGGAACCATCAACGCTCCCATCAGCCGCGACGCCATCCGCCGCACCCGCATGACCACCCGTCGGGAAGAAGGCTCCCGTTCCGCCGTCTCGCACTACACCGTCATCAGGCGAATCGAGTCGCGCTTCGGGAAATTCACGCTCGTCTCCGTCCGCATCGAAACCGGCCGCACCCACCAGATTCGCGTGCACCTCGCTTCGATAGGCCATCCAGTCGTCGGCGACACCCTCTACGGCGCGCCCGCAAGAATCCAGACCCCCGGCCCCAAGAAAAAATCTGACCCCGAACCCGAATCCCTCTCGCTCCCTCGAAGTTTTCTTCACGCCACCGAACTCGAGTTCGCCCATCCCATCACCGGCAAGCCGCTAAGCCTCAGTGCTCCGTTGCCCGAAGAACTCAGATCCTTCCAGAACAAACTCGAAGGCTGATGCGTAGAATCTCCTAAAGCGCGCCCGCACGCGCCGGAGCACCCATGGAATCTCTTCTCCGCGACCTTCGCCACGGAACCCGCACCCTCGCCCGCACCCCCGGCTTCTCCGTCATCGTCATCCTCGTCATGGCCCTCGGCATCGGAGCCACCATCGCTCTCTTCACCGTCGTCCACTCCGTGCTGCTCAAGCCGCTGCCACTACCCGGCATCGACAGCCTCGTGCGCGTCTATGAAGCCGACACCGTCCTCAAGTTCCAGGACAACGTGGTTGCCGGCGGCACCTTCCAGAGCTGGCAGCAGGACAACCATACCTTCCAGCAGATGGCCGTCCTCACTGACGACGAATACAACCTCTCCTCCAGCAATGGCCAGTTACCCGAGCGCATTCAAGCCGAGATCGCCTCCTCGGGCGCATTGCCACTGCTCGGCGTAAAACCTGCCTACGGCCGCTTCTTCTCAGCGAACGACGACCGCTGGGGCGCTCCCGAAACCACGGTCCTCTCATGGGGCTTCTGGAAACGCCGTTACGGCGGCGACCCATCTATCCTCGGCAAAACCATTTTGCTCGACGCAAAACCTTTCACCGTCATCGGCATTCTGCCCGCCTGGTTTCAATACCCCAATCCGCGGGTCCAGCTATGGACGCCGGTCTATCCCGAAGCACCTCAGCAGATGATGCAGTCCCACGACGCGCACAACTTCAACGTCATTGGCAGACTCAAACCGGGAGTCACGCTGGCCGCCGCGCAAGCCAATCTCAGCAACATATCCGCGCAGGAACGCAAACAGCATCCCGACGGCCCCGTCTTCAACGCCGCCAACCTTCGCCCCCTGCTCGACGCTGAAACTCACGACGTGCGCACGCCGCTCTATGTCCTCTTCGCCGCCACGGGATGTCTTCTGCTCATCGCCTGCCTCAACATCGCCAACCTGCTCGTCGCCCGCTCCGCCACCCGCCGCAGGGAACTGGCCATTCGCACTGCTCTCGGCGGAACCCGCGCCCGCCTCATGCGCGAGCGCATCACCGAGGCCGTCCTGCTATCTCTCGCCGGAGGCGTCGTCGGCATCGCCTTTGCCCAACTCGCCCTTGATTGGCTCGTGCATCTCCGTCCCGACCTTCCCCGCTCCCAATCCATCCACCTCGACGGCATCGCCATCCTCTTCACTGCTGGTGTAGCGATCCTCTGCGGCATCGCCGCCGGGCTCGCTCCGGCCCTCAGCGAAAACGAACGCCAGGTCCTTCACTCACTCCAGGAATCCTCCCGCTCCGCCAGCGCCGGGCACAGCAGCGTCCGCCTCCGCCGCGCTCTCCTCGCAGCCGAAGTCGCCCTCACCGTCGTATTACTCATTGGAGCCGGCCTGCTCCTCCGCAGCTATCAGCATCTCCGCGACGTCAACATCGGTGTCCCCACGCACAACGTCCTCACCATGAGCATCAGCGTGCCGGAAGCAGCTTACGGAGACGCGCAGACCCACAGCCAGAAGAAGGTCGCCTTTTTTGATCAATTACTCGAGCGCGTCCGCGCGCTGCCGGGAGTGCGTGCCGCCGGTCTCAGCACCATTCTCCCCGGCCAGGGACACGGCAGCGATCACGCCTTTGCCATCCATGAAGACCCGCCGCTCGCCCGCGGCAAATGGCTCGACGCCAATGTTCGCTACGTTGATCCCGGCTACTTCCGCGCTCTCAGAATCCCGCTCATTCGTGGCCGCGAATTTACTGAAGACGAGCGCCTCGACCGCAGCCGATTCGTCATCGTCAATCAGGCCTTCGTCCGCCGCTTCATGCAGGGTCGCGACCCGCTCGGCAAGCACCTCGACGACCCGAACG
>JBOGMA010000503.1:0-2729 GCA_050746465.1 Acidobacteriaceae bacterium | reverse complement strand
AGGATAGTAGCCGACGACCATATCGGGCGCAGAGTCGTTCGGAGATCCGCCCGGGCCGAACGGAAGCGCCGCCTGATAAACGACCGGCTTCCCGTTCAGAGGATCGCGGAAGGATTCCAAGCGCCGCCGGATATTTTTCAGTAGCGCTTTGGTCTCGTCTCCCGGAGCGACAATGCCGTACCGCTCGCGATCGATTTGGTTTACATACAGGCTATTGAGACCGATCGCGTAGGCCTTGGTGCGCGACCAATCGACATGCTGAAAGAACTCGCCGCCGGAGGTGAAGCCTGGCTTGAGCGCAAGAAAGCCTTGGCGGAGCAGCCAGGTGTTTAAGTTCACAGCACGCTGGAAGCTGGTGAATCCATGATCCGACATGACGATGATGGTCGCGTCCGGCGCATGCTTCTCGACCCAGCCGACGGTTTGGTCGACCAGTTCGTAAGTCTTTAGCAGGTCTTGGTCGTATTTGCCCCAAAGCATGTGCGAGTTTTGGTCGACGCCGAAAAAGTGAAAGAACAAAACTCCGTCGTGGGAATGTTCGACGCCGTAACGCAGCTCTTTCAACAATTGGTGCGACACCATGCTGCTTTGCTTCACGTATTCGGCTTCGGTGAATACGTGCTGCCGGTAGGCTGAGGTGGCGAACGGCATGCCTTGTGTATAGAAGGGGCCAATGGCCTTCGCGAGTCGGCCGCTGTAGGAGGGCGGCTGGGTGATGGTCAATTGCGGATCAGCGGGATCGACATTGACCGGCGAAATATAGATCTCGAACAACGGATGGAGCTGTTTGACGTAAATGCGGAACATGCCGGTGGCACTTTGTAGTCCTGGAATCAGGGGGAAATGGACTTCGACCCAGCGCGACCATTCGCCTTGCTTCAAGATCAATTGCTGATCTCCGATGTTGAAGCGCGCGACCGGCTCGGTGCGGTCCACGAAGGCATCGACCTTTACGTAGGTTGGCGCGTGGTCCTTGCGCAACGGATTGGCAGGACCTTCGACGCGGAGAACAGTATGCCCGTCTGCCAGATGCACGCGAATGATGGCACCGCCGGGCACGGTGCCGGCCTTGCGATTCGGATCGTCGGTGTAAAACGAGAATTCACCGAAGGTTCCGCGCAGATCGGGCGTGCCCATTCCGGAAAGCGCGCGGCCTTTGGTTTTCGCCGGAGGGTAATTGGTCGGCATGCGCAGGATGGTCGTCGGGACGCCGTGCTGATCCAGGATTTTCCAGAAAGGCGTTCCCTTGCGGAAGGTGTGCACGTGTCCGTTTGTCAACGGTAAGAGATAGGGGCCGAGGGGAAGCGAAAATCCGCCGGTAACGCTCTCGCCTAAAGAGGAGAGCGGCAAGTAGGTATCGGGGTCGCGCCGCACAAAATCGAAAATGCCGGTTCCAGCGGGTTTCATGCCGGTAATAAAGGTAGACCAGGCGACCGGGCTTTGCGGGGGCGTCGTGGTTTGCAGCCGCTCGAAGCTCCCCTCGTGCCGCATGTGATTGAGATTGGGCAACTCGGCCCAGTGTTGCGAGACAAAATCGGGGCTCATGCCGTCGATGCCGAGAACGATGATGCGTTTGCCGTGGGCGTTATCGGGCGGGGAGTCACTGCAGGCGAACTCGGTGAGCAGCAGGCATGCCAGGAGCAGCGTGGGGCCGATTGCCAATCGGCCGCAGGTTCCCAACCTGCCCCACACAGCTAGTGAAATGCGGTTAAACCGCATGACCACACAAAGATTTGCCTTCCATCCAGGCGGGCGGGTCGAGACCGAACAGAGTGAGCGCGGTGGGAGCCATGTCTTCAATGCCGGGGTCGTCCGCTTCCAGCTTGAGGTTGCAGAACAGGACGCCGGGCACGAGTAGCGGGTCGACAGAATGATCGCCGCTCCAGGCTTTGCGGTTGTCTTCAAAAACGGTTGCGCTTACCTTGCCCACCGCAGCATCCCAAGAGGTTCGGTATCCGTCGTTATATCCGACGATCATATCCGGCGCGTGCTCCAGATAGGGTCCGCGGTAGAGTTCGCTGGTGGCATAGACGTTCCGGATACCCGCAGTATCGTGCTCCTCGTCGTGAAGCGAAGTTAGCTTTGCGATCAATTCTTGTTTCAGCGCCTCGGCTTCCGCGCCCGGGGCGACAATGCCGCAGGCTTCCCTGCCCTTCACGTTGAGATACAAGCCGCCGAGTCCCATCGTATAAGCCTTGGTGCGAGACCAATCGAGGCCGCGGAAATACGAGCCGCTCTCCTGTGCTCCATCCTGCAGCGCCAGATAGCCGTTCTCGCGCAGCCAGGTATTCAGGTTGATGCCTCTGCGAAAGCCGCAGAATCCATGATCGGACAACACGAACAAGGCGGTCCGCTCATCGGTATGTTTGAATGCGAGGCCAACCAGATCATCCATGCGCCGGTACATGTCTTCGATCACGTTCGCATACTTGCCGGGCTTTTCCAAATGGCGATAGAACATGTGCTGGATGCGGTCGCTGGTGTCGAAGACGCAGGCTACGGCGCCGCGCGGAGTTTTTTCGAGCGCATTGCGGAACATCGCCGTGCGTTCTTCCATTAACGAGTACGCCTGTTCGAGGAAATCGCTCTCGCTGATCACGCCTTCGTTCAAAGCCCAGGTGTCTTCCGCCATGCCGAGGGTGGAAAACGTTCCCATCACTTTGGCGAGATAGGAAGCGTAGAACGAGGGATGGCTGACCGGCAGCGCGGGCTTTTCCGGATCGATCTGC
>JBOGMA010000502.1:0-4219 GCA_050746465.1 Acidobacteriaceae bacterium | reverse complement strand
ACCCCGTTCGTGCCCGGAACCGCTCCGGCATATCTGGACAACATGCGCACCATGGGCGCGCGTGACCTGGATATTTCTGTCTACAAATCATTCCCAATGGGTGAAACGCGCAACCTGCGGATCGATGTTTCCTCCTACAACCTCACCAACACGGCACAACTCGGTATGCCCGGGGCTCCGGACATCACGGACGTATTGACCCAGCCTGACGTGGCGGCGAGCTTCGGCCAGATCACCAGCACGGTAAACGCGCCGCGCCAATTCCAGTTCGGCGCGCGGTTCTCCTTCTAGCCTTCAGA
This sequence comes from Acidobacteriaceae bacterium, assembly GCA_050746465.1. Lineage (GTDB taxonomy): Bacteria > Acidobacteriota > Terriglobia > Terriglobales > Acidobacteriaceae > Silvibacterium. Next base: position 3,920 of record JBOGMA010000502.1, on the reverse strand, counting down.
AATACCTCCGAAGCCGGGCGGTGCAGCAGTATGCGCCGCCCTTTTTTTCTCCTGATCGCCGTCGCCCTGACGCGTGGTCCAAAATGTAGGCAGAGGTCTGTCTATGTGTGGCCGTTATCAGCGCCGGTCAGATAAGCAGCGCATCGCTGAAGCTTTTGCGCTGGGCAATTTAGATGGGCTTGCGCTCGAACTCGATCTGGCCCCGAACTACAACGTGTCTCCGCAGACCATGCAGCCCGTCATCGTATGGGATGAAGCAGTGGGTATGCGCAACCTGCAAATGATGTTCTGGCGGTTTCTCCCACCCTTCTGTGCCGATCCGAAAACCTTCAAGCTCAGCACCATCAACGCGTCGTCCGCCAACGTCCTCAAGAGCGGCCTATGGAAGGATTCGTTTCTGAAGCGCCGCTGCCTCGTTCCCGCCGACACCTTTGTGGAATGGCAGGTGGAAGGCAAGCGGAAGCTTCCCTGGGTTTTCGCCATGAAAGACAACGAACCGTTCGCACTCGGCGGCGTATGGCGTCATTGGCGCTCACCCGACAAGAAGGAAAGTATGAACACCTTCGCCGTCATCACCGTGGAGCCGAATGAGCTGGTGGAGAGCACAACCCATCATGACCGAATGCCGCTGATCGTGAAGAAGTCAGACTGGCAGCGGTGGATCGAACCAGGCGACCCGCAACAACCGCCTGTTGATCTCCTGCGGCCCATCGATTCTGAGCTCATGCAGGCTTGGACCTCTGACTCGGCAATCAACAACGTGCGAAACAACGGACCCGAATTGGGCACGCCAATAAAGCCGACGGTGGAGCAATCCGAGATGTTCCCTGACATCAATTCATCGCACTGATGCTGATTTCCACCTCTGAGCAACGGTTCTCGAGGTTTATTGCTGATTGCTGCCAATCCCGGAATCTTGACTCCTGTCAGAACCGCCTCATTTGCTGACCGGAAAGGCGAAAGATTTTTCGCAGATAGCGTCGAGTAGTTTGAACGGTCCGCACACGCCTGCATAATTTTCAGATAAACTTGCTTCGCCCTATGCACGAGCAAGTTTATGGGGTTGATTCAGGACGGCGTTGCGACCACATGTGGTCAATGATGCGGCGAAATACCGAAGCGCAAAGCGGGGAGTGACGCCGATCTATCGAGGGAAAGCAGGAGGCAAGTTCAAATCTGATGGCAGATACCACGCGGCGAAGCATCCTGAAGATGGCCGGGGCGAGCGTAGCGGCGCTTTCACTGGGAGGAGAGACTTTGAACGCAACCTCTTCGCACGGTGCGCCTGAAAAAGAGGGCAAGACCGCTCCGCGCGTGATGGCGATCGCCGCTCATCCCGGCGATGCGTTTTTCGTGATGGGTGCGCCGGTAGCGGTGGCGACTCATTCCGGCGGGCAGGGATTCCTTGTAAGCCTGTCGTTGGGAGAGAAGGGATCAACAACCATCTCTCCTGAGCAATATGGAGCGATGCAAAAGGATGCGGCCACCAAAGCGGCCGGACTTCTTGGTGCCGGGGCGTTGTTTCTGCAGTACGGCGATGGATCAGTTCCCGACAATGATGAGGCTGCATTTGCGGTCTGCGATTTCATCCGGCAGCACAAGCCGGACATTGTCGTTACGCATTGGAAAGGAAGCGAGCACAAAGACCATCAGGCGTGTCATCACATCGTGCTCAATGCGATCTTCTATGCTGCGATTCCGGGGTTCGTGCGCCAGCATCCGGCCCACTCGGTCAGGTGCCTGTACTTTGCCGACAACTGGGAGGATGCGCGCGAATTCGCGCCCGACACTTACCTGGACATCACTCCTATCTACGACCAATGGATGAACGCATGCGCGGTTTTTCCCATGTGGCGCGGCGAAACTGGTTTTCGCTATAACGATTACTATTCTAGCCGGGCGACAGGCTGTGGGTGTCTGAGCGGAAACCGGCAAGCAGTTGCATTAATGTCGTGGGCGGAGCAGCGGACAGAGCACGTGCGCTCTCTCTAGAGCGGAAAACGATCTTACAAAAATGCAGAAGAGGATGTTATTTGAATGAGCGAAATTGAATATCTGACCCGCATCACCGAGGTTATCTCCAAGATCCGTGAGACTCAGAAGGACAGCATCGAACGGGCCGCAGGGGCGTTCGCCAAATCCATCAAGTCCGGGGGCCGGGTCTATATGTTTGGGAGCGGCCACTCCGTCATTCCGGTTCTGGACATTTTTCCGAGATATGGGAGCTTTGTGGGATTTTATCCCATCTATGATCCGCGGCTGATGTGGTCCAACGTAGTTGGACCTGGCGGAGCTCGGGAATTGCTTTGGCTGGAGCAGCGCGAAGGATACGCCAAGATTGTTCTTTCCAGCTACGAACTAAAGGCAGCCGATTCCATTCTGATTTTCTCGCACGGCGGCCTCAATGCTGCGCCAATTGAGATGGGAATTGAGGCGAAGAAAAGCGGCGTAACGGTGGTTTCGGTCTCGTCGCTCGCTAATTACAAGCATGCTGCGGCGAAGCATTCGACCGGCAAGAAGCTTGCCGATGTTTCGGATATCGCCATTGATAACTGCGTTCCTCCGGAAGACGCGCTGATTGCCGGCGACGGTATTCCGGAAAAGTTTGCAGCCGGCTCAACGGTGGCCTCGGTTTCGATTGCCATGACGCTGGTATCGGAGACCGGGCGGCTTCTGCTGAAGGAGGGAGTGCGTCCCAACACATTTGTATCTCCGAACGTTGGCCTGTCGCCGGACCACAACGAGCAGGTTTTCAAAGAGTACATGCGCAACGTATTCCACGGAACATAGACAGCATCAGACGGCATCATCGGAGGCGTACGCTGCATTTGTAAGCTCCGCTTCCAGAAAGGCAAAGCTGTGAAGATATACCGCCTTTGGATTGCGGTTCTGGGTCTTATTCCTGCAGTTGCGCTGGCTGCTGCGCCTGTTTATGGCCAAGCTGGGGAGCACTCCGGCACGGACGGAGGAAATAGCTTTTATCCGGCGGCGGTATGGTACAGCGGAGGACGGGCGCGCGCTCCGATGCTGGAGAAGATCGACGCGACCAGCGAGCAGCACTGGGGCAAAGACCTGGATGCGATCAAGGCGGACGGCTTCAATACAGTAAAGACGTGGATTGACTGGCAGACGGGAGAGCCGAACCGGGGAAAGTTCGATTTCGACAACCTGAATCTGCTGATGAGGCTGGCGCAGCAGCGCCGGCTGCGTGTGATTGTCCAGATTTATCTGGATTCAGCGCCAAGCTGGATTGGGCGGCTGTATCCAAGCGGAAGGTTTGTCGACAGCAGCGGCGCGGTGATCAACTCGCAATCGGCTCCCGGATATAACCTCGACGACCCCGGCGTTCATAAGGAAGCGGTGACCTTCCTTGAGGCGCTTTCGAAGGACGCAAACCAGTTTCCTGCTCTTTATGGATGGGATGTGTGGAGCGAGCCGCACATCATCAACTGGGCGGAGTTTCCTTACCTTAAGAATCCTGAATTCGGGTTCAATCCTTCAACGCAAGCGAAGTTCCGCAAGTGGCTGCGGGCGAAGTACAAAACGCTGGCAAACCTGAACGCGGCCTGGTACCGAACCTTCACCAGTTGGGACCAGGTGGAAGCGCCGCGGTTCCCGACCATCCTTTCCTACACCGATTACATTGACTGGCGGATGTTCATTGATGTGAAGCTGGCGGACGACCTGGCGATGCGAGCGAAGGCTATTCGGGCATTCGACAAGATCCACCCCATCGCAAGCCATTCCGATGCGCCTAGCTTATTTACGTCTCCCACGGATGGCTACGGCGAACCCGATGATTTTCTGATGTCGGCCAGCGCGGACTTTTACGGAACTTCAATGTATCCGATGCACTCGCAGTCGATCCACCCGTGGTCGAGCGGCATGCTGGATACGGCGCTCGATTTCTCACGCTCGGC
>JBOGMA010000501.1:0-1947 GCA_050746465.1 Acidobacteriaceae bacterium | reverse complement strand
CGCCTCGGCTACCTGCCGCCGAAATACTCGCAGAACGCATCCCGCGCCTGGCAAGGAATCCTCGCTCACTTCGTCCAGACCGGACCAGACGGCTCCATTACGATCACCGGAACCGTGAAAGGCATCGGCCTCAGCGACACGCTTTCCCGCGACGGCTCCTACTCCTTCTACGTCCACTCGCCCGTCGTCAGCAACGATCCCAAGGGTGTTGGAGCCTTCCTGCTTGCTGCCACTGAAATGGAAATAGCTCCGCAAACCACGCTGGCCCACAAAACCGTCATGGTTGACGCCTGGTTCAACAGCCAGCAAAGGCTTAACGCCGCTGGACAGGAAGAATATTTCCACTATAAGTGGACCGACTACAGTAACAGCGGCATCTCGCTCCTCGGCCACATTTTCAAAAGCCACGGCGCAAAGCTTGCGATGCTCACCCAGCCGCCCACGCTGGCTCGCCTGCGGAACGCGCAAGTTTATTTCATCGTCTCGCCCGATATTCCCAAGTGGAATCCGCACCCGCATTACGTGCAACCGAATGACGCCCAGCAGATCGCTGAATGGGTCGAGAAAGGCGGCACGCTCATCCTCATGGAGAATGACCCGGCCAACGCCGACTTTGCTCACTTCAACCGCATCGCCGATCAATTTGGAATCCACTTCGACAGCGTGCTCAACCACCACGTCATCGACCCACTGTTCGGACCGGGATTCATCCCCGTCAGCGGCGCGGGCCCCATCTTTCACCACCCGCACACGATCTATATGAAGGACACCTGCGGAATCTCCGTGAAGGCCCCCGCGACCGCGCTCCTGAAGGACAAGGACGGCATCGTCATCGCCGCCGCGAAGTACGGAAAGGGAAGCGTCGTCGCGGTGATCGATCCATGGCTCTACAACGAATACACCGATCATCGAAAAACCAAGCCTGCGCAGCAGAACTTCGCGGCGGGTGAGGAATTTGCGACCTGGCTTCTCGATCAAACACCGAACAATCATTCCACAACACAGAGGAGCAAATGAAGACGCTTTTAATCGCCGATCCCGTCCGATACCCTTCCATGTCCACGGAGCAGATTCGGGAAACCTTTCTCATCGACTCCCTTTACAAGCCCGGCGTCATTCATCTCGCGTATATCGATCTCGACCGCGCCGTGGTCGGAATGGCCGCGCCGCTGGACGCCGCGCTCAAGCTCGAATCCGACCCCGCCCTCCGTGCCAACTACTTCACCGAACGCCGCGAACTGGGAGCTTTGAACATCGGCGGCAGCGGCATCATCCGCGTCGACGGCAAGGCGCACGACTTAGCAAACCTCGACTGCCTCTATATAGGTCGCGGCTCCCAGAACGTGTCGTTTGAATCCGTCGGCCCAAAATCTCCAGCCATCTTCTATCTGCTCAGCTATCCCGCGCATGCCGAGTATCCCACCACTCTGGTTCGCAAAGAGCAGGCCAACCCCCTGCAGACAGGCAGCGCCGAAACCTGCAATCGCCGCACCATTTATAAGTACATTCATCTTCAGGGCGCGCGAAGCTGCCAGCTTGTCATGGGCGTCACGCATCTCGCGACCGGCAGCGCCTGGAACACCATGCCCGCGCACACTCACATGCGGCGTTCGGAAATCTACATGTACTTCAACCTTCCTGAAGACGCGCGCGTCTTTCACCTCATGGGTCCTGCACACGAGACGCGCCACATCGTTATGAAAGACCGCGACGTGGTAATCTCTCCCGGATGGTCCATCCACGCCGGCGTGGGCACGCAGGCCTACAGCTTCTGTTGGGGCATGGGCGGAGAAAATCCGGACTACGCCGACATGGATCCAGCGCCTCTCGCGAGCCTCCGCTAAGTCGAAACATCATCGTAAGGAGAAGCCATGAAGCTCATTCCCATCCTCATCGCCGCCCTGCTTGCCGCGCCGTGTTTTGCGCAGACAAACTCCCCAGCACAGG
>JBOGMA010000500.1:0-4354 GCA_050746465.1 Acidobacteriaceae bacterium | reverse complement strand
TTTCTACGAGTAAGAGTTTGCGGAGAACATGGCTCAATACGATTTGCTGGTGATTGGATCGGGACCGTCGGGGCAGCGGGCGGCGGTGTCGGCGGTGAAGAAGGGCAAGCGCGTGGCGCTGGTGGAGATGCGGAACGTGGTGGGAGGCGTGTGCATCAACACGGGCACGATTCCCAGCAAGACCATGCGGGAGGCGGTGCTGCATCTTTCGGGATACAACTACCGCTCGATTTACGGGATGAATTATCGCGTGAAGGAAAAGATCACGATGTCGGATCTTGCCTTTCGCGTGCAGCACGTCATCAAGACGGAAGTAGATGTTACCGAGGCGCAGCTTTCGCGCAATGGCGTGGACGTGATTACGGGCGTGGCCAGCTTTGTGGACGACCATCACGTGCGGATTTGCGGCGTGAGCGGTGAGAACGCGCATGAGGCGGCGAAGATTGTGATCGCGGTGGGGACCAAGCCGGCGAACTCGCCGAAGGTCCCGATTAACGGGCGGACCATCATCAACAGCGACCAGATTCTGGACCTGCAGGCGCTGCCGAAGACGCTGATTGTGGTGGGCGGCGGCGTCATCGGCGTGGAGTACACCTGCATGTTTGCGGCGCTGGGCGTGCGGGTAACGCTGGTGGAGAAGCGTCCCCGGCTGCTGGAGTTTGCCGATCAGGAAATTGTGGAGGCGTTGAGCTATCACCTGCGCGACAGCCGAGTGACGATGCGCCTGCATGAAGAAGTGGAGAGCGTGGAGGAACTGGCGGACGGGACTGTGGTGGCGAACCTGGAGAGCAAGAAGCGCATTTCCGGAGACGCGCTGCTGTATGCGGTAGGGCGGCAGGGCAACGTGGACGAGCTGAAGTTGCCGGCGGCGGGGATTGAGGCGGATGGGCGCGGGCGGATTCCGGTGGACAAGGATTTCCGGACGAAGGTTCCACATATTTTTGCGGTGGGGGATGTGATCGGGTTTCCGAGTCTGGCTTCTGTCTCGATGGAACAGGGGCGGATTGCGGTGGAGCGGGCACTGGGCGATGAGTCGGTGCAGTCGAACCCGAGCTTTTATCCTTATGGAATTTATACGATTCCGGAGATTTCGTTTATAGGCAAGACCGAGGAGCAGTTGACGGAAGAGGACGTTCCTTACGAGGTAGGCGTGGCCTATTACCGCGAGATTGCGCGGGGGCAGATTCGCGGCGACACGACGGGGAGGCTGAAGCTGATTTTTCATCGCGAGACGCGGCAGATTCTGGGCGTGCATATTATTGGCGAAGGCGCGGCGGAGCTGGTGCATATTGGCCAGGCGGTGATGGTGCTGGGCGGCGTCGTGGACTACTTTATCGACACGGTTTTTAATTATCCGACGCTGGCGGAGTGCTACAAGGCGGCGGCGTTTAACGGAATCAACCGGCTGGCACGGTTTGAGAGCTGATACGACGAGGGGAGATGCGATGGCGAAGACCGTCGGCGTAGTGATGACGGACCGGATTGTGGCCGGACTAATTGAGGATCACCGAATTTCGGGGGCGTTGCAGCAATTTCCGGATAAGACGGATGCGGATTTTGAGCGCGACGATGCGCTGGTGGAACTGCCGGCGGACTCGCTGTGGGAGATGATCTGCGACCATATTGCTTCGCTGGCTCCGCAGGGTTCTGGCGTGACGGCGGTGGGCGTGGCAATGCCGGGAATGATTCGGGGCGGGGTGGTGGAGGATTCACCGAATCTTCCGCAACTGAAGGGCGCGCGCGTGGAGGACGCGATTCGCAGCGGGCTGGCGTCGCGGAAGTTGGAGTATCCGATTTGTGTGCTGAACGACGCGGATGCAGTGGCGGCGGGGTTGGCGGCGACGCATGGGCATCTGGACCGGCTGGTGCGGGTGTGGACGATTGGGAACGGCATTGGGTTTGGGCGGTTTCCTTACACGGAAGGGCCGTGGGAGGGGGGTCACATGGTAGTGACGCTCGACAAAAAGGAGAACTACTGCGGCTGCGGAGGCAAGGGACACCTGGAAGGAATTATGGGGCATCGGGCGATGCGGCTGCGGTTTCTTGATCTGGAGCCGGATGAGATTTTTGCCCATGCGAAGAAGGGCGACCGGCGCTGCGCGGATTTTGTGGACCTGTGGCATCGCGCGCTGGCCGCGGCTACGGCTTCGCAGATTCATCTGGAGGGGCCGGGGCGGTTTTACTATACCGGGCGGCATATTGGCCGGCTGGACCTGGGGCGGTTGAAGGAATGTCTGTACCAGATGGTGAAGATGAGTCCGCTGCAGAGCTATTCGGTCGAGGTGCTGCCGGAAGACCCGGCGGTAGCGGTGATTGGGGCGGGTGCGGCGGCTAGCAGCAGGTAGGGTAAGGGCGGCGATCCGTGAACAAAGGAAGAAACACCAAGAGCGCGTATGAGGAATTGGGATTTTCTGATGCTCCGGAAATGATGGTGAAAGCCCAGCTCGTAATCAAGATTGCACAGATACTGCGGGAACGCGAATGGACTCAGCAACAGGCGGCAAAACTTATGGGCATTACCCAACCCAAGCTGTCGAAGATGCTGAGCGGAGAGTTTCGCGGCATCAGCGAAGCGAAAATGATGGATTGTCTTGTGCGGCTGGGGTGCGACGTGAAGATCGTGGTGCGATCGAAAGGGAGAAGTACGGCCAGGCGGATTGAGGTAGTAGCAGCATAACCGAACCAGTCTGAGAGCTTGGCGCTGTGTGCACTTTTTTACAACGTTTCCTTAACCACTATGCCGTTGCACTCGCCGAAGCCGATGCGGGCGTGGGCTTCGCGTTCGCAGTAGGCGCGGAGGGTTACTTCGTCTCCGTCTTCGAGGAATTTGCGGGATTCTCCGTTGGGCAGGGTTAGGGGTTGTGCTCCGCGGCGGGTGATTTCTAAAAGACAGCCGAGCGAGTCAGGAGTGGGGCCGGAGACGGTTCCGCTGGCGAGGAGGTCGCCGGGGCGGAGATTGCAGCCGTTGCCGGCGTGGTGCGTGAGCATTTGCGCGGGAGTCCAGTAGAGGTGGCGGAGATTGCCGCGGCTGATGCGGACGGGCTCGCGCATTTTTGAGGTGCGGAGCCATACTTCGAGGGTTATGTCGAAGCCGCCGTGGGACTGGTCTTCGGGTGAGTGGAGATAGGGCAGCGGCGCGGGATCGTTCTCGGGGCGCGAGAAGGCGGGGATGCGGAAGGGTTCGAGGGCGTCGAGGGTGACGATCCACGGGGAGATGGTGGTGGCGAAGTTTTTGGCGAGGAAGGGTCCGAGGGGCTGGTACTCCCATGATTGAATGTCGCGAGCGGACCAGTCGTTGACGAGGCAGAGGCCGAAGATGTGCTGCTCGGCTTGAGAGAGCGGGATGGGTTCGGCGAGATTGTTCCCTACGCCGATGAAGAAGCCGACTTCGAGTTCGTAATCGAGGGCGCGTGTGGGTCCGAATGTCGGGGCGGTGGCCTCGGCGGGCTTGATTTGGCCGGATGGGCGGTGGATGGGCGCTCCGCTGGCGACGATGGATGAGGCGCGTCCGTGATAGCCGATTGGAACCCATTTGTAGTTGGGCAGCAGCGGGTTGTCCGGGCGGAAGAGCTTGCCTACGTTGGTGGCGTGATAGATGGAGGCGTAGAAGTCAGTGTAGTCGCCGATGCGGGCGGGGAGCAGCATTCGTGCTTGCGCTCGATTGACGAGCAACGGGTCTACGGATTTTTGTGCGCTCGGGTCGCTGAATAGTTCCTGCAGGCGTTGGCGGAGGGCGCGAGATGCTTCGCGTCCGAGACCCATGAGGGCGTTGAGCGAATCTTCACGGCAGGCGGCGGCGAGGTCGGGTGTGAGTAGTCCAGCGTCTGATGCGGCGCGGAGGTCGAGGATGGAGTCGCCGATGGCGGAGCCGATGCAGGCCTGGCCATCGGCTCGGAGAAAAACGCCGAGAGGCAAATTCTCCAGAGGGAAGTCGGCGCCGTTTGCGCCTTCGACCCAGCTTTGCATTAAATCCATCCGAGTTTTCGCGCCTCCTCAATGGGTTCTTCGAACGAGCATGAGCCGTAGCTGATGGCGAATTCGCGGCGCACTGCGGCGATTTCATCCGTGCTGCATTGCAGCCCGAGCCAGCGAACTTCCTGATCTGTGAAGGTAAATTCGCGAGCTTCCAGTGTTTGGAGGAGGGCTTGTTTCTCTGCACCGCGCGCGGCCAGCACGGCGGCCAGGAAGATGTTTGCGAAGCCGTACATGGTGCTTTTCGCGCTTCGGGGATCGTACGTAAGCTTGTACTCGCCGCGAACAGCATGGTGGAGGCCGGCGGTGGCTTTGAAGGCGACCTTTGCGTGCGCGCAGGCGAGCAGGAAATCAGCGATGGATTCCGGCGGGGGAAAAGCAC
>JBOGMA010000499.1:0-15794 GCA_050746465.1 Acidobacteriaceae bacterium | reverse complement strand
ACGCCGAGCGGCGCGAGTTTGTCGAATAGGCCCTGAATTTCGTTGAGTTCTTCGAGAGTTTGCGCGGCGGATTTGTTGTCTTCAATTTTGGTGGAGCCGCCGAGGTTGAACCACTGCTCGATTTGCTGGGTGTTGGTGTCGGCGAAGTAGGTATCGAAGATTCTGCCGATGGCTGTGCGGACGACTTCCTTGACGACGGTGTCGGCTCCGCGGAGCTCGCCTTCGTATTCGAGTTCGAGCTTGCCGGTGATTCCGGGCAGAGCGGAGTAGAGGTCGCCGACGCGGGGCAGGACGAGCTTTTCGCCGTGCAGCAGCGCGCGGCGCTCGGCGTTGGAGACGACGAGTTCGAGCGTTGAGATGGGCAGGCGCTGGCTTACGCCGCTGCGCTTGTCGACGTGCTTGTCTTCGCGGGCGGAGAAGGCGACCTGCTCGATGATTTCACGGAGGTACTGCGGGATTTCGAGCTTGGCGTGGTCGCGATTGGTCTGGTTTCGGTCAGTCCACGCCTCCTGCGTGGTGATGGCGATGCCTTCGGCGAGGCTTTCGGCGTAGTGGGTGCGAATTTCCGAGCCGATGCGGTCCTTAAGCGGGGTTACGATTTTGCCGCGGGCGGTATAGTCCTCGGGGTTGGCGCTGAAGACGAGCGCGACGTCGAGTTCGAGGCGTACGGGGTAGCCCTTAATCTGCACGTCGCCTTCCTGCATGATGTTGAAGAGTGCGACCTGGATTTTCCCGGCGAGGTCCGGCAGCTCGTTGATGGCGAAGATGCCGCGGTTGGCGCGGGGTAGCAGGCCGTAGTGCATGGTGAGCTCGCTGGAGAGATTTTCTCCACCGCGCGCGGCTTTGATGGGATCGATGTCGCCGATGAGGTCGGCAATGGTTACGTCGGGCGTGGCGAGCTTTTCGACGTAGCGCTCATCGCGGGACATGTAGGCGATGGGGGTTGCGTCGCCGCGCTCGGCGATGAGGGCTCGGCAGCGGGCGCAGAGCGGGTGGTAGGGGTTGTCGCGGATTTCGCAGCCGGCGATGTAGGGCGTGTGCTCGTCAAGCAGCGCGGTAAGGGCGCGGAGGATGCGGCTTTTGGCCTGACCGCGCAGACCGAGCAGAATGAAGTTCTGGCGGGAGAGCACGGCGTTGACGATTTGCGGAACGACTGTGTCCTCATAGCCGATGATGCCGGGGAAGATGGTTTCTCCGGAGCGCAGGCGCGCGATGAGGTTTTCGCGCAGCTCGCCTTTTACGGAGCGGCGTGCGATGCGGGATTCCGTGTAGTGCTGGTTCGAGCGCAGCTCCCCGAGGGTTTGAGGAAGATTGTGAGATTGGGGCTGGGGGCGAGGGGCCATGGTTCCTCCGGGGGGTGTTGATGCGCGAACGATGAGGCCGCTGCTTTTAGATTAGACGAAGTGGGGTGTGGAGCGATTCGCGCGCGTCTGGAACTATTTCTCACAAAGATGATGAAACTCACCACAGATGGCACAGAGAACACAGAAAAAATGCAGGTCCCTCCGCTTCGTTTGCTCCGCTCACTTCGGTCGGGATGACAAGGTTGAGTGGTTAATCTTCCATTTCAAGATCGTCGAGCATGGCTTGCATCTCGCTTTGGGCGTGCTGGTTGCGGGAGCGGCCGGCAGCTTCAATTCCTTCTTTCAGACGTGCTTTTGCTTCCGGGTTGCGACGGGCCTTGGCCAGGGTTTGAGCGGCCATAAAGTATCCGGCGGCGTAGTCGGGGTGGTCCTGGCGGAGGCGGTCGAATTCAGAGATGGCGGTGTCGGTTTCGCCGCGTCCGGCGTATTCCATGGCGAGGCCGTAGCGGGCGAAGGCGTCGACGGGGTTTTGCGCGAGGATTTCTTTCAGGGTTGCGAGCTTGTCCATCTGTCTATTTTCTCGCGAGCGGCGGGTATTTGCTTAAAACGCGGCGATTGCTGACACTGGAAACAGGGCTTCCCCACTCAAGCAAGAGCGCTTGAGTGGGCCACCCCTCAGGAAGAGGAAAGAGAGCACGATGGATTTTATTGGTCAGTCGCTTCCGCTGCGCAGCGTTGCTGAGTCGCAGTCGGAGATGACGGAATTGATTTTGCCGAATGACACCAACACGCTTGGCAATTTGCTGGGCGGGCGGCTGATGCACTTTATCGACCTGGTAGGGGCGATGGCCGCGTATCGGCATGCGCGGACGCATGTGGTTACGGCATCGATGGACCATATCGACTTTATCGCTCCCGTGCATGTGGGGGATTTGCTGATTCTGAAGTCTTCAGTGAATCGCGCGTTTAATACTTCGATGGAAGTAGGCGTGAAGGTTTGGGTGGAGAACACGATTGCGGGGATGCATCGGCATGTGGCTTCGGCCTACCTGACATTTGTGGCGATAGATTCGCAGGGGCGGAGGGTTCCGGTTCCTCCGCTGCGGCCAGAGACGGAGGAAGAGAAGCGGCGCTTTGAGGATGCGGGCCGGCGGCGCGAGTTGCGGCAGACGGAGCGCGAGCGCAAACGCGCGGCGAAACCCGCGGAGGTTGCCGTGGAAGGCTCGGTGAGGCCCGGCAAGTCGCGCGAGTGATTTAAGTCATTTTTATTGGCTGCACCGGAACGTTAACCTAAGCATGACAACTAAAGATTTGGAGTAAAGCAATGGCTCATGGAAATGCAGCACGTCCAGCACCGCCCCCACCGAAACCGCTTCCGGGAGTTGCCAGCATTGTTGCGATTGGCTCAGGAAAGGGCGGGGTTGGAAAGACGACGGTTGCGGTCAACCTGTCGATTGCGATGGCGAAATTGGGATTTCGCGTGGGGCTGATTGACGCAGACGTTTACGGGCCCAATGTGCCGCTGATGCTGGGCACCAGCCGTCAGCCGCGGCTGCTGGAGGGCAATCGCATTGAGCCGAATACGGCGCATGGCGTAAAGGTGATTTCGGTGGGCTTTCTTTCGCCGGGCGATAAGCCGATGGTGATGCGGGGGCCGATGCTGCACCAGATTATTCGGCAGTTTTTGCAGCAGGTGGAGTGGGGCGAGCTGGATTTTCTGCTGGTGGACCTGCCTCCGGGCACGGGGGACACGGTGATATCGCTGGTGCAGACGGTTCCGCTGACCGGGGCGGTGGTGGTTTCAACGCCGTCGGATGTTTCGCTGCAGGACGCGCGCAAAGCTCTGGAGATGTTTCATCAGGTGAATGTGCCGATCCTGGGGATTGTGGAGAACATGAGCCACTTTGTCTGCCCACATTGCCACACCGAGATTGATATTTTCTCGAAGGGCGGCGCGGAGCGGACGGCGAAGCAGTTCGATGTGCCGTTCCTGGGATCGATTGAGCTTGATCCGGAGATTCGACAGGGCGGCGATACGGGATTGCCGGTGGCGCTGGCCGGGCCGGAGTCGGAAAAGGCGAAGCAGTTCTACGCGGCGGCGAAGCAGGTGGTGGAGTTGGCTCAGGCGCAGTCGGCGAAGGCTGAGAATGTGTTTGAGGTGAGCTGAGGGACTGGCCGTCCAGGCACACGAACCCATGTCTCTGCGAGACATGGGTCACCCACGGTTGTGGTGGTGCGGACAAAAAGCAGGTCCTTCGACTTCATTCGTCGCGCGATGCGCGACGAATTCCGCTCAGGATGACAAAATTTAAAACTTTGTGATTCCGCTGAAGATTACCTGTGGCCGAGTTCTTTGGTCATACAGAGGAAGTGGACGGGCTGGGTGAGCATGTGAGTTCGTTCCGCCGGATAGGGTTCGGTGCCCGAGACCCGATAGCCGAGTTTTTGGTAGATGCCGGGGAGTTCGGTGCGGAGGTTGATGAGCTTGAGGTCCATGAAGCGCGCGCCGGTTTCGCGAGCGAATTCTTCGGCGGCGGCTACGAGGCGGCGGCCTATTCCTGATTTCTGGCGTGTGGGATCGACGGATAGCAAGCCGAAGTAGGCTCGGTCGGCGTTGCGGGTGATGTAGACGCAGCCGATGATGCGGCTGTCTTCTTCTCCGATGAGAAAGGTTCCTCGCTGGAGATAGTGCCGCAGGTCTTCGGAGTCGAGGCGGTCGCTGTTCTTGAAGAAGCGCTCGACCTGGAAGGCGGAGTTGATGAGGTTGAGGATGACGTCGAAGTCGGCCTCGGTGGCGGTGCGGACGTGCATGAACGGCTCCTTTTGACTAAGAAGCGGGTGGCTGACGAGCGGGTAGCTCAAATCCGGAAAGCTAAAAAGCGGGTAGCTCAGAAACGGGTCGCGCGGCTCTTCTCCTAAGTTACTGGGCGGGAGCCGGCGCGGCGTTGCTGGCCGTGGTTTGCTTTTCCTTGTCGATCTTCTGTGCGGTTTCCTCGAGGGTTGCGGCCTGAGGCAGGAATGTGAGGGCCTTGGCGATCATCGGATCCCAGTTGGCGCGAACGCGGAGTCCGGCGCGGTAACTTTCCTGAGAGGCGACGAGGTTGGATTTGATGTTCATCTTCAGCCAGTCCATGATGCCGTCAAGGTCCTGATCGGTAAAGGCTATGTTCTGCTGAGTGAGGAACTGCTTGAACTGGTCGATGACTTCCTTGTTTACCTCAAAATCTTTGGCGGCGGTATGGTGCGCGAGGTAATAGGGCGCGAAGTTGAAGAAGACGTTGTGCGCGTCCAGCACTTCCTGGAAGTGGTTGGCCTTGGGCGGGTCGATTGTGTCGTCGGGGTTTATGCCGCCTCCGCCATAAACGGTGCGCCCGGAGTCGGTGAGGCGGACTTCACGGTTCTTGAGATCCTTATCCGGCTCGTGATTGTAGTAGTAGTCGTAGAGCGACACGCCGTTATAGTTGCGCTGAATGAGGCGTCCGCTGGGGGTGTAGTAGTGATAGGTGGTGAGGGCCAGGCCGGTGTTGTCTGAAAGCGGATAGACGGTCTGGACCAATCCCTTGCCGAATGTGACCTGGCCGACGATGAGGGCGCGGTCGTGGTCCTGGAGGGCTCCGGAGACAATTTCAGCAGCCGACGCAGTGTTGTGGTTGACCAGCACCACGATGGGGAAGAAGTGTCCATAGTTACCGTGGGTGGCGCGGTAGACCTGCTCGGGATAGGCGCGGCCGCGCTGCGAAACGATGATTTGTCCCCGGTTCAGGAGCTTGTCGCATACGGCAACGGCATCGACGAGGACTCCGCCGGGGTTGCCGCGGAGGTCGAGGACGAGACCCTTGATATTGGGGAACTCGTCGAGGGTGTCGGCGAATTCGCGGCTGGTGGTCTGCTGGAACTGCGTGATGTGGATATAGAGAATGCCCGGCTTGATCTCATATTTAAGGTCGATGGAGGGATGGGGAATTTCCTGGCGCACGAGGTCGAAGGTGAGCGGAGCGGATGCGCCTTCACGCGAAACGGTGAGCTTGACGTGGGTTCCCTTGGGGCCCTTGAGGAGGTTGGCGACGGCGGAAGTGTCCATGCCGTGGGTTGATTTGCCATCGACAGTCAGGATGACATCGGCGGGGCGCAGCCCGGCTTTGTAGGAGGGCGAACCTTCAAAGGGGTAAACGACGATAACTTTATTGTTTTGCGCCTGGATGACCATTCCGACGCCGTAGTATTTGCCGCTCTCGTCTTCCTGCATCTTGGCGTAGGCGTCGGGGTCATAGAAGTTGGAATGGGGATCGAGGGTACGGAGCATTTCCGGAATGGCGCCGTCGTAGATGACCTGGTCGGGTTTATGACCGTTGAGGGGTTCGGCGTAATTCTGAGCGACGACCTGGTAGACGGAGGTGAACTCTTTGAGGCTGTCGCGGAATGCGGATTCGTCCGTGGCAGATTGCGCGCCGACCTTCTGGCTGATGAACATGCCGGCCAAACCGCAGGCGGCAAAAAATACGACGAGGGCAAACGCAGTGCGGCGGACGCGGGATGACATTCTGGAAAAAATCCTCTTGCTCCCCTCGCCGCAGAAGCGAGATTTTACGGGAGCAGTTATGAATTCAGTATACAAGCAGCAGGGAGGAGGGAACAGGGACCAGAGGCCAGGGACCGGGCATTGGGCGGCAGCAGCGGGTAATGGGGAACAGGCAATAGGGAACATTTGGCTCGGGGGTGGCCGCTGGGCATTCGCCATCGGGCGGGAGTCATTGGGGGTGATCTGGCATTCGCCGGAGAGGATGTTTAGAATGAGAAAGGCGCAGCCTGGTCTATATTGCGGATGCAATCGAAGAGGCCGACCGAGCCCGGCTGGCGCCCGGATTGAGAAGTTATATACACATGAACCTTCGATTTGCTCCCGCCCGTTGTGCCGTTGTTTCCGTTGTACTCGCCGCCAGTTTGAGTCTGGCTCCTTTCGCCGCCGGGTCTGACCAGAGCAAGAAGACCGCGCAGACAGAGACTCCCTACCCGGGGAAACCGGTTGAGGAGATTATCGCCCGGGTCAACGACCAGGTGGTCAACACCTCGGATTACAATCGCGCGCTGCAGGACCTGGAGCAGCAGGCGCAGCAGCACCAATGGACCGAGCAGCAGTTGATGGACCAGAAGCATAATCTGCTGCGCGACCTGATCGACCAACAACTGCTGCTTTCGCGCGGCAAGCAGTTGAATATCACGGGCGAAACCGAACTGGTGAAGCAGCTTGACGCAATGCGCAAGCAGTACCACCTGGACTCGATGGAGGACCTGCAGAAGGCGGCCGAGGCGCAGGGCGTCTCATGGGAAGACTTCAAGGCGACAATGCGGAACCACATCATTTCGCAAATGGTGATCCGCGACGAGGTGGGTTCGAAGATCAACATTACGCCGTCTGAGATGAAGGCCTACTACGACGCGCACAAGGATGAGTTCAACCAGCCGGAGCAGGAGCGGTTGAGCGAAATTCTGATTCCGACGGCGGACCCGGACAATGCCGCACAGGTGGCAGAAGCCAAGAAGAAGGCGGATGATGCCGAG
Organism: Acidobacteriaceae bacterium; assembly: GCA_050746465.1. Taxonomy (GTDB): domain Bacteria; phylum Acidobacteriota; class Terriglobia; order Terriglobales; family Acidobacteriaceae; genus Silvibacterium. Next base: position 8,931 of record JBOGMA010000499.1, on the reverse strand, counting down.
GCCAAGCTGAAGGGCGGCGAGGATTTCGCGACGCTGGCGAAGGCGGTTTCGGGCGGCGTGACAGCGGGGAGCGGCGGAGACCTGGGCGAGTGGCGGAGGGGGCAACTGGCCAAGGTGTTCGAGGATGACACCTTCGGTTTGAAGGTGGGCCAATTTACGGAGCCGATCCGCACGAAGCAGGGCTGGGTCATTCTGAAGGTGATGGAGCATACGCCGGGCGGGATTCAGCCGCTGAAAGAGGTGGAGCCGGAGGTTGAGAACGCCATCGGCATGGAGAAGATGCAGCCGGCTTTGCGCGCGTATCTGACGAAGCTGCGGGAAGCAGCGTCGATCGATATCATGGGCGGCTATGAAGACTCGGGCGCGAGTCCCAATGAAATGAAGCCGGTTTATAGCGCCTACAAGCCGCCGACAAAAAAGAAGAAGAATCACGTTGCGCGGAAGCGATTTAACGGGCGCGGGCGGAAGGCGAATGAGCGTCCCGCGGCGGAGGTGGCTTCGTCCAAGCCTGAAAAGGGCCAGACGATGAAGCCGGGCAAGAAGGAGAAGATTCGCTTTGGGCAGGCTCCACGCGAGACGCTGCCTCCGGCTCCGACGAAGGAAGTGAATGCCGCTGAAGGAACCGAGGGGACCCAGATAGCCTCTAATGCCAATACGGACGCAGCCGCTGATGCGGGAGCGCCGGAGGAGCAGCAGACGGAGCCACAGAAGAAACTGCGGTTTGCAGATTATAAGACGCCGAAGGAGAAGAAGGGTCCGAAGATCGACCCGTTTGCGCCTCCTCCGCCGACGACGCAAGAGACGGCGACGCGGGAGATGCAGGACCAGCCGCTGGGGCTGAATGGGGACACCTCCAAGTTGAAGAAGAAGAGCCCGCGCAAAGAAGGGCCCAAGCGCCGGTTCAGCAACGAGAAGAAGCATGAGGCGCAGCCGGCCTCTAATTCCGGTACAGCTCCGGGCACGGCTACAAATTCGGGTTCCGACCAACAATAGGGAAGCAAGAGCGGGATGAAAGAGCCTCGGGTAGCGGATCTGGCCCAGCATGAGAACCAGTCAATCACCGGATTTTTCTGCGTAGCGGCGAAACAGACGCGGACGAAGAAGGACGGCACAGCGTATTTTTCGCTGACGCTGGCTGACAGCAGCGGACAGATTGAAGCCCGGATGTGGGAGACGGGCGCGGCGGGCGAGTTCGCGGCGGGAGACATCGTCAAGCTGCGTGGGCAGGTCTGCCGTTACCAGGAAAAACTTCAGATCAATGTGGACAAGATTCGCAAGGCCCATGCGGATGAGTATGAGCTGGGCGATTTTGTTCCGAAGACCGAGCGCAATGTGGACGAGCTTTGGTCGGAACTGAGCAGTTACGTTGATAGCTTTGGCGATGCGCATTTGAAGGCGCTGGTGCGGTCGTTTCTTGACGATGCGGAACTTGGGGCTGCGCTGCGTGAGGCTCCGGCTGCCAAGTCAATGCACCACGCCTGGATTGGCGGGCTGCTGGAGCATATAGTTTCGCTGCTCGGGATTTGCGATCTGGCGGCGAAGCACTATTCGGTGAATCGTGATTTGCTGCTTACGGGTGCGGTTCTGCACGACATTGGAAAATTGCAGGAACTGCGCTGGGGAACGAGCTTTGAGTACACGCTGGCGGGCCAGCTTCTGGGGCACATCACGATTGGCGTGGGGATGATTGAGCAGAAGATCGCCGCGATTCCGGATTTTCCAGCGGAGTTGCGGGTGCTGGTGACACACCTGGTGCTGAGCCACCATGGCAGATATGAGTTCGGATCGCCGAAGCTGCCGATGATTCCCGAGGCGGTGCTGCTGCACTATCTGGATGACATGGACGCGAAGATGCAGACGATGCGGAACGAGTTTGCGCGCAATGTGGCCGCGGGGCGCGGCGCAGATGAAATGACGGACTGGGTGCGCTCCATGGAGCGGCCGCTATTGAATACGGCGGCGTTTCTGGATAAGAATCACAAGCCGGGCAGCTAAGTTCGGAGGAAAAGTCGGGCTATGGCGTATTTGCTGAAGACGGAGCCGGATGTTTATTCCTTCGCCGATCTGGTTCGCGAGGGTGAGACGGTGTGGGATGGCGTGACGAATGCGGCGGCGGTGAAGCATCTGCGCGAGATGAAGTCGGGCGACCAACTGGTTATTTATCACACCGGAGACGAGAAGGCGGCGGTGGGCACAGCGAAGGTGCTGTCGGTGGATGCGAGCAACCCGAAGGTTCCGGTGGTGCGGATCAAGGCGGGCAAGCCGGTGAAGACGCCGCGGACGCTGGCTGAGATCAAGGCGCGGAAGTTGTTTGCCGATTCGCCGCTGGTGAAGCAGGGGCGGCTGTCGGTGGTTCCGTTGAGCGAGGCGCAGTGGAAGTGGCTGGTTGGCGCTTAATTTAAGATTGAAGTAGTTGGGTAAGTTCAATTTCAGATTGGCATTTCAGGGGCTAAAGCCCATTTGAATTGTGGTTTTTTTGCGGCACAGCTAAAGTCGTGCCCTGATACAAATCACATCTCTTGCTGGTCTGGATTGGATGGATACCGTGAATCCACGATCAAAAGAGCACGAATGCTACGTTTTTCTACGGCGGGAGAGTCGCACGGCGAAAGCCTGATTGCGATGGTTTCGGGAATGCCAGCCGGCGTTCCGATTGAGAATGCGCGCGTGAATCGCGAGCTATGGCGGCGGCAGCAGGGCTATGGGCGCGGCGGGCGGATGAAGATTGAGCACGACACGGGACACTTTCTGTCCGGGGTGCGGCACGGGAAAACGATTGGGTCGCCGATTGCGATTGAGATTGAAAACCGCGACTGGAAGAACTGGACGGAAGTGCTGCCGGTGGAGACGGGTGATCCGGCGAAACACAAAGCTGTAGCCTCGCCACGACCCGGGCACGCCGACCTGGCGGGCGCGCTGAAATATGACTTTCCTGACGCGCGGTATGTGCTGGAGCGGGCTTCGGCGCGCGAGTCAGCGGCGCGTGTGGCGGCGGGAGCGGTGGCCAAGGCCCTGCTGCTGGAGTTGGGCATCGATGTGGCGAGCCACGTGATCCGCGTGGGACGGGCGGCGATGGGGCGCGATGCCGCGTGGGACGAGATCAGCGCGCTGCGCGAGAAGGACGAGGTTCTGCTGGGGTGCGTGGATGAGGAAGCCGAGCAGCGCATGAAGGCTGAGGTGGACCTGGCGCTGCGCACGGGCGACTCGATTGGCGGCGTGTTTGAGGTGGTGATTCATGGTGCGCCAGCGGGGATCGGGACTTACGCGAACTGGGACGAACGTTTGGATGGGATTCTGGCGCAGGCTGTGGTTTCGCTGCAGGCGGTGAAGGCGGCGGAGATAGGGCGCGGGGTTACGGCGGCGGAGTCGCTGGGGTCGGAAGTCCACGATCCGATTGGGTATGCGGAAAAGCTGGAGAACGGCGCGCATACGCGCTTTACTCGCCAGCATAACAACGCGGGCGGCATTGAAGGCGGCATCTCAAATGGAGAGGACATTGTGGTGCGCGGGTATCTGAAGCCGATTTCAACGCTGCGGCGACCGCTGGCCTCGGTTCGGTTTGATACGCGCGAGGAGACGAAGGCCGCGTACGAGCGCAGCGACGTGTGTGTGGTGCCGGCGGCGGGAGTGGCGGCCGAGGCAATGGTGGCGCTGGCGTTTGCACGACTGGTGCTGGAGAAGTTCGGAGGCGATTCGCTGCGGGAATTAAAACGTAACTATGATGGTTACGTGGAACAAATCAAAGCGTATTGAGTGATGCTGAGAGAGATTGTTAAATATCCTGATCCTGTTCTGGAGCGCCGCGGCGAGCCGGTGACCGAATTCGACAATGAATTGCGCGCGCTGGTGGACGATATGTTTGAGTCGATGTATGCGGCGAAAGGCATTGGTCTGGCTGCGCCGCAAATTGGGCTGTCAAAGCGGCTGACGGTAATCGATTTGAGCTTCAAGGAGAAGCCGGAAGACAAGATTGTGCTGGTGAATCCGGAGATCACCTTTCGCGAGGGCAAACAGCACGAAGAAGAAGGCTGCCTGAGCCTGCCCGAGATTCGCGAGAAGGTGACGCGAGCGGCGAAGGTGAAGGTTCGCGCGCAGGACCTCGAAGGAAAGTGGTTTGAGCTGGAAGGCGAGGAACTGCTGGCGCGCGCTTTTCAGCATGAGATTGATCACCTGGACGGGATTCTGTTCTTCCGCCGCGTGAGCGCGCTGAAGCGCGACTTGATTCTGCGGAAGATTCGCAAAATGCAAAAAGCCGGCGATTGGTGAGGACTAGCCGGGACTGGCCGTCCAGGCGGGCGCGCCTTCGGCGCAATCCTAGAACGTTCCGCTGTGGCCCCTCCCGTTGGTCGGGGTGGGCAGTGATTCTGCCCTTGCCGCGTGCTCATCAAGGACGGGGCACGGTGACAGATTGCAACTGGTTGCACATAACATTCAGATAGGAAATAGGGTGCGTTCATGACGAAGGTACGCGTTGGAGGCTTTTCGATCTCGATTGATGGTTTTGGCGCCGGTCCCGACCAAAGCCTCCAGGACCCGCTGGGCAAGCGAGGATTGGAATTGCATCAGTGGTTGTTCGGGACTCGGATGTTTCGGACCATGACGGGCCAGAGCGGGGGCTCCGAGGGCGTGGATAATGCTTATGCGCAGCGTTCAATGGATGGTTTCGGCGCTTTCATCCTTGGCCGCAATATGTTCGGTCCGATTCGCGGCCCCTGGCCGGACGACAGCTGGAAAGGCTGGTGGGGCGCCAATCCGCCCTATCACGCGCCGACTTCCGTGCTGACGCATTATCCGCGCGAGCCGATCGAGATGCAAGGCGGGACTACCTTCATCTTCGTGACCAACGGCATCGAGGCGGCGCTGGAGCAGGCGAAGCTTGCCGCCAAAGGCCGCGACGTGAAGATCGGAGGTGGCGTTGAGACAGTGCGTCAGTATCTTCGCGCCGGCCTGATCGACGAACTGCATTTCGCTTTGTCTCCGGTTATGCTCGGTCAGGGCGAAGCGATATTCGCCGGGATCGACGTGTCGGCGCTCGGCTATCGCGTCACCGAACATCAGGCGACCGATCACGCCACCCACCTCGTTCTCAGCCGATAAGCATTGATTTACGGCAAGGTCGTTTTTCGCGAGGGGTGGTCATAAGAGCGACCCCCGACAAGCAGCTAAGAGCTAGCAGCCATGATGAGACTCGTTTTTTGCGGCACGCCTTCGTTTGCTGTTCCGACGCTGAAAGCGGTGCTGCGCGCGGGGCATGAGGTTGCGTTGGTGGTGACGCAGCCTGATCGGCCGGTGGGACGCGGGCAAACGTTGGCGGCTCCGCCGGTGAAGGAAGCTGCGTTGGAAGCGGGACTGCCGGTGGTTCAGCCGGAGAAGATCAAGAAAAATGTGGAATTTCAGGAGCGGCTGGAGGCGATTGCTCCGCACGCGATTCTGGTGGTGGCGTATGGGCGGATTATTCCCAAGTGGATGCTGGACTTGCCACGGCACGGCAACCTGAATCTGCATGGGTCGCTGCTGCCGAAGTATCGCGGTGCGGCGCCGATTCAGTGGGCGGTGGCGAACGGAGAGCCGGAAACGGGCGTGACCACGATGCGGCTGGATCAAGGGCTGGATACGGGCGCGATTCTGATGCAGCGCGCGATGGCCATTGCTCCCGATCAGACCTCGGCGGACCTGTATCCGCTGCTGGCGGAGATGGGCGCGGCGTTGATGGTGGAGACGCTTGAGGGGCTGGAAGCCGGAACGATCACGCAGAAGAAACAGGATGATGCGCAGGCGACGTATGCTCCGATACTAACGCGGGAAGATGGGCGGCTGGACTTTACGCGGCCGGCAATGACTGTTTATAACCGCTGGCGCGGGTTCCAGCCGTGGCCGGGCGCGTGGACGATGCTGAATGGCAAGAAATTAATTGCGCATCGGCTGATGCCGTTTGAGGCTGGGGCGCTGATGAGCGGGCCGGAGGAGCAGGGCGAGGTTGTGGTGGACCAGGACCGGCTCTTTGTAGGTTGCGGTGGGGATTCCTGGCTGGAGCTGGTGGAAGTGCAGCTTGAGGGAAAGAAGCGCATGATGGCTGCGGAGTTTCTGCGCGGGCGGGCGCTGGAACCGGGTGACAAGCTGGGGGAGTCTCAGGGTCCAGGGACTAAGTTGCAGGGATCAGGGTAAGCGATCGGCGATCAGCGATCAGCGTTCAGCGTTCAGCGTTCAGGAAAAACAAGTAAGCCACAGAGCGTACTTCAATGCCAATGAAAATTTCGCCGGCGCGCGCGATTGCGTTTGAAATTCTGCTGAAAGTTACGACGACGGATGCGCATAGCGACGAGCAGTTGCGCTCGCGCGAGGTGGACGCGCTTGGGGTGCAGGATCGCGCGCTGGCGACGACGCTGGTGATGGGGACGCTGCGCTGGCAGATGAAGCTGGATGCGCGGATTCGTCCGCTGCTGGCGCGGCCGTTGGCGAAGCTTGCGCCGGCGGTGGAAGCGGCGCTGCAGCTGGCGGCGTTTCAGCTTTTGTACTTGGACCGGATTCCGGCGCATGCGGCGATTGGCGAAAGTGTGGAATTGGTCAAGCGGGCGGGCGAGACTTACGCGGCGGGGATGGTGAACGCGGTGCTGCGCAAGCTGGCGCGTTTGCCGCGCGCGTGCGAGCAGAGCGGGGAGAGCGCGGAGGAGTTTGCGCATTCGCGCTGGATGGTTGAGCGGTGGACGCGCTTTTATGGGCGCGAAGCAGCGATTGCGATTTGCGCCAACGATCAGCAGCCGGCTCCGATTTGTCTGCGGCTGGCGCATCCCGAAGCGGAGCAGTCGCTCGCGGAGCAGGGCGTGGAGTTAGAGGCAGGCGAGTTTCTTGTTGACGCGCGGCGAGTGGTGCGAGGCGACGTGATTCGCAGTGAGGCGTTTCGGAGTGGGTGGGTTCGGATTCAGGATGAAGGCTCGCAGCTTGTGGCGGAGCTGGTGGGGCGCGGCACGAACATTCTGGACACATGCGCGGCCCCGGGCGGCAAGACCGCGATTCTGGCGGAGCGCAATCCGGAGGCTTCGGTCACGGCGCTGGACGTGAGCCGGAGACGGCTGGATCTGATGCAGCGGAATTTCTCCGGCGATCGGATTCGTTTTGCGGTCGAGGATGCGGCGCAGGTGCGGTTTGAGCCGGATTATGACTTGATTCTTTGCGATGTGCCTTGCACGGGGACGGGGACGATTGGGCGAAATCCCGAGATTCGATTTCGGGTGAATGTAGAGGAGATTGCACGACAGCACGGGCGACAAGTGAGGATTCTTTTGAACGCGCTGGACGGGGTTGCGCCGGGAGGGCGGCTGCTTTATTCGACCTGCTCGCTGGAGCCGGAAGAGAATGAGGCGGTGGTTGCGGAGTGTCTTGCCCAGCGCAGTGGGTTCGGTGTGATTGCGATGGATGAGGAGATTTCGCGGCTGGAGCGGGAGGGCGTCATTCACGCGGAGGGCGCGGCGAAGTTGAGAGCGACGGCGATGCGGGGCAAGTGCCTGCGAACGCTGCCTGGTGTTCACCATTGCGATGGATTTTTTGGTGCTTTGCTGATGAGGCAGTGAGGTTGGAACGGCATTATCACCGCGAGTCTGGAGAAATGCAGGTCCCTCCGCTTCGCTCACTTCCCACCCCACGGACGAAGACCTGTCCGTGGGGACCCCGGCTGCGTTCGCGACGGTCGAGATGACAATTCTTTAGAGATTATTGGGCGACGGTCAACTGGATGGGTGTGGACGCGTCGATGCGTGCGCCGGGTTGCGGGTCTTGAGCGGTGATGCTCCCGATGGGGGCTACGGGCTGGATGGGTTGTGTCAAGCCGGCGCTGGCGACCAGCGGGATGGACAAGGTTGCGGCTTTTACCGGAGCGAGCGTGAGGCCGGCGTGCGTGATGGTGAGAGCGGCAGAGGTGAAGTTCTGACCCACAAGATTGGGCATGACGAAGGCCGGGGTGGTTGCGTCGGGAGGCGAGGCGAGCAGCAGATTGACGGTGGGGCGTGCGACTCCAGCGGCTCCGGGGGCTGGGTTTTGCGCGATGACTGTGCCTTGCGGCGAGTAAGCCCAGGGCAGTTGCGTGGTGGCCCCGAGATCAAGCGAGGCGCGGCGAAGCTGGATGGAGGCGGCGCGTTGATCGAGGCCGATGAGGTTGGGCACGGCGACTTTCTGCGGCCCGAGGCTTTCGGTGAGTTGCACGTGCCACTCGCGGCGGACGACGGTTCCGGGCGCAGGTGATTGCGCGGCGACGTGTCCGGCGGGAGTGTCCACGCTGTAGAAATGATTTTCGACGTTGAGATTCAGCCCCAGGGAGGCGGCGTTGCTGGTGGCCTGGGCTATGGTGAGTCCTTTGAAGTTGGGGACGGTGACCTCGGCTCCGTGAATGGCGAAGTGCATGGTGATGATGGCCGAGAGCAGGGCGAGCCCAGCGAGCATCAGCAGAACCAGCAGGAATCGAAAGGCGCGAAGCATTCTTTACTCAGCGTACTCGATGGAGTAGGTGACTTCGGCGGCTTTCTCCAGCATTTTCGAGACGGAGCAGTATTTGTTTTTGGAGAGGGCGACGGCGTCTTCCGCGGCCTTTTGTGAAACCTTGCCGTAGATGCGATAGGTGAGATGGATGTGCGTGAAGACGCGAGGCGCTTCGGCGGCCTGCTCGGCATTGGCGGAAACGGTGAGGCCGGCCATCGGCTCGCGCTTCTTCTGGAGGATGCCGACGACATCGACTGAGGTGCAGGCGCAGAGGGCGGCAAGGACGGCTTCCATGGGACTGGGACCGGAGGTGTGTTCAGAAGAGGCGTCGAAGGTGATGGTGTGGCCGCTCTGAGAACGACCCTCGAAGACCATGCCTTCTTTCCATTGGAGGGTGGCAATCATTGATTTTCTCCTTCTGGGTGCAATCTAGTGACGGCTGTCGGTGGCGGGTTCAGGGTG
>JBOGMA010000498.1:0-3559 GCA_050746465.1 Acidobacteriaceae bacterium | reverse complement strand
TTCTTGAACTCTTCATTGAAGATGCGAGGCTGGACTTCGTACGAAGCCTGGCCGTTGAGCAATTCCGCTTCGAGACTGCGGATGGAGGTGGAGGCTTTGGGCGAGAGATAGAGAGTGTTGGCCATGTCCACGCCCCAGCCGGCGAATGCGACGAAGGCGACGACTCCGACGAAGCTCCAGACGCCGACGCCGGAAGCGCGCATGGCGGTGATTTCACTGTCGGAAGCGAGACGGCTAAGCCCGAGCAGGATTCCGACGAGCACGGCCATTGGAATCGTGACGGTGAACATGTTGGGGAGGGTGAGGAGGAAGATTTCGCCGACGACACCGAGCGAGGCGCTGTTGCGAACGATCAGCTCCATCAGGTTCGGCAGATTGGGCATGACCAGAACGAACGTGAAGAGCAGTCCGCCCAGGAAGGCGTGCGAGAGTACCTCTTTAAGAATGTATCGGGTGAGGATGCGCACAGATTTCAGTTTACCGTGCTGCGAAGCCCTTGAGGCGCAGGCTGTTGGTGAGCACGCTTACGGAGCTGAGAGCCATGGCGGCGGCGGCGATGGCGGGGTTGAGCAGGAGTCCGGTGAAGGGATAGAGCACGCCCGCGGCGATGGGGATTCCGACGATGTTGTAGATGAGAGCCCAGCCGAGGTTCTGTCGCATGATGCGCAGGGTGTGGCGGGCGAGCGCGAGGGCGGCGACGATCTGGGATGGCTCGCCGCGGAGGAGGATAGCGTCTCCGGCTTCGCGGGCGAGGTCGGTTCCGGTGCCGACGGCGAGACCAGCGTCGGCCTGCGCGAGGGCGGCGGCGTCGTTGATTCCGTCGCCGACCATGGCGACTTTGCGGCCCTGAGATTGGAGGTCGCGGATCTTCTGAAGCTTGGATTCGGGCAGGAGTTCGGCAAAGGTCTGGTCGAGGTTGAGAGTGCGCGCGACTTCGTCGGCGGCGGCACGGTTGTCTCCGGTGAGCATGACGGTGCTCATGCCCATGCGCTTGAGCGCGGCGATGGCTTGAGTTGCGCCGGGGCGAGTCTGATCGCGGGCGGTGAGCAGGCCGGCGTATTGGCCGCCGATGGCGATGTAGAGCGGGGTTTCTCCGGGGTGGGCTTCGACGGATTCAGGAAGATCGATGCCGAGGTCGAGCATGAGGGCGCGATTGCCGGCCGCGACTTCTCTTCCCTGCACGGTTCCGGTGAGGCCCTTGCCGGGAATGCTGCGGACATTGGTTGCGGAGGCGGCGGAGATTTCGCGCTGGTCGGCGTATTCGAGAACGGCGCGGGCGAGAGGATGCTCGGAGCGCTGCTCGATGGAGGCGGCGATGGCGACTAGTTCCCTTTCGTCGAGGTCATGAGGGTGGACGGCGGTGATTCCGGGGCGGCCTTCGGTGAGGGTTCCGGTTTTGTCGAGGACGATGGTGTCGACGCGGGCGAGACGTTCGAGGCTTTCGCCACCTTTGAAGAGGATGCCGAGTTGGGCGGCGCGTCCGATGGCGACGGTGAGGGCGGCGGGAACGGCGAGTCCCATGGCGCAGGGGCAGGCGATGACCAGCACGGCGACGGCGATGGCGAAGGCGCGGCCTATTCCGGCTTCGTGTCCGACGATGGCCCAGACGATGAAGGTGAGGGCGGCGAGCACGAGGACCACTGGGACAAAGATGGCGCTCACGCGGTCGGCTAGCTGCTGCATGGGGGCCTTGGAGGATTGGGCTTCTTCCATGAGGCGAAGCATCTGACCGAGAACGCTGTCTGAACCGATAGATGTGGCGCGATATTCGAGCGCGCCTTCGTGATTGAGGGAGCCTCCGATGAGGCGCTCGCCGGGACCTCGCGGCACGGGCATGGATTCGCCGGTGATGAGCGACTCGTCGATGCTGCTGACGCCGGAGGTGATGACGCCGTCGACCGGGATGCGCTCTCCGGGGCGAACGATGATGATTTCGCCGGGAGTGAGGGATGCGACGGGGAGGTCCACTTCGGCTCCGTCGCGGAAGACGCGGGCGGACTGGGGCTGGAGTTCGGCGAAGCCGTGGAGCGCGTCGAGGGTGCGGCGCTTGGCGCGGGCGTCGAGCCAGTTGCCGATGAGCAGGAAGCCGAGGATGAGCAGGACGGAGTCGTAGTAGACGTCGGCCTGGAGTCCGTGGGCGTGGAAGAATGCTGGGAAGATGGTGGCGGCGGCGGAGTAGAGGAAGGCGGCTCCGGTTCCGAGGGCGACCAAAGTGTTCATATTGGTGGCGCGATGGCGGGCGGCCTGCCAGGCGCGCTGGTAGATGGTTCCGCCAGCCCAGACCATTCCGGCGACGGTGATGACGAGCATGGCGTATTCGAGTTCGAGAGCCGGGATTTTGTAGAGCCACGGCGCGAGCGGCATGAGGGCGCGGTCCATGACGCCGGGGTGGCCGTGCATGGCCAGCGGCATGGAGAGCAGCATGACGATGAGGCCGCCGATGATGCAGGCGAAGGCTCGGATTTTGAGGCGCAGTTCGTTGGCTTTGCGGGACTCTTCGGTTTCGGCTGAGGCGTTGAGGGAGACGTCGTATCCGGCGTCGCGCACGGCCTGGAACATGGATTCGAGTCGTCCGGCGGCGGGTTGGTACTCGACGTGGGCCGAATGCGTCATGAGGTTGACGCTGGCGCTGGTGACGCCTGGGGTTTCACGCAAGGCGCGCTCGACGTGCACCTGGCACGATGCACAGGTCATTCCCTCGACGCCGAGCGTGACGGTCTGCGTGCCGTTGGTTTTCGATTTCGGCTTCTCTGGGATGAGCGTGGAGCCGGTTTGCGTGGTGTTCCCCTTCAATGCCGCCCCTCTCAGGATTGGACGTGAGCCGTGTAGCCGGCCTTTTGGAGGGCGGCGATGGCGGGTTCGGGGTCGTCGGCTTTGAGGCGGGCTGCGCCGATGCGGACTTCCTCGACTTGCGCGCCGGGGACGCGCTCCAATGCCTGGGTCACGCGCTTGACGCATGATCCGCAGTGCATTCCTTCAATATTCAGAACGATTTCGCTCATGGGTTCCTCTGCCTCTATTACGTTGATGCTCAAGTTCTATTACAGTCCTTGCCTTCTTGATGCGGGTGCCCGGCGGGGCGATGCAACTCATTCGCCCTCGGGAACGAAGCTGTAGCCGATGCCGCGCACGGTGCGCAGATAGCGCGGCGATGAGGGCTCGTCCTCAATATATCGCCGGAGCCGGACGATGAAGTTGTCGATGGCGCGGGTGTCGGTGTCTTCGCGGAGCCGCCAGACCTGCTCCAGCAGTTCCCTGCGGGAGATGGCGCGGCCCGGGTTGCGGACGAGATAGCGGAGCAGGTCGGCTTCCATGAGGGTGAGGTGGATCTGCTTGCCGAGAGCTTCGAGGCGGAGGTTTTCAAAGTCGATTTTGCGGCCGGCGAATTCGAACTGGGTGAGGTCGTCGGTGGTGTTGGTACGACCGTCGGCGGTGTGCCAGCTCATGCGGCGCAAGAGGCCGTTGAGGCGGGCGATCAGGATGGAAAGATCGAAGGGCTTGGGGAGATAGTCGTCGGCTCCGGCGGCGAAGCCTTGCAGGACGTCTTCGGGGCGTCCGC
>JBOGMA010000497.1:0-3461 GCA_050746465.1 Acidobacteriaceae bacterium | reverse complement strand
GCCACGGTCACAACCGCCGGATACCAGGGAACGCCGCAACCGAACCAGTGGTTTGGAGGCCCAGAACTCACCACCACTGAGACTCTCTTTGGCAGGTTCACCATCCACTTGAGGGAAGGCAGCATGGTGTTGCGGAACGCCTCCGGGCTGGTTGTCGACAGCCTCAACTACGGCGGGCTTGTCGATCCATGGGCAGCCGAAGGCTTTCAGGCCACCTCCGGCCCGGACGCGAGTGGCTGCTACGCGCCTTCGCCCGGAGCGGCGCTGGGCTTCGGGCCTGTGGCCGCGGCCGCCAGCGCCACCAATACGAGCGCGGGCCGCTTCCCCGACGGCGCTGACGCTGACAGCAACTGCAACGATTTTCTGACGCAGGCCGCCGCCACTCTCTCGGCCGCCTCAACTGCCGGCTCAACCAACCTTAAGGTCGCAAGTGTGAAAGGTTTCGAAGCTGGCCAGAAGATCATGATTGATACGGGTGCGAACCGCGAAACGGCCGTCATCGCGACGGTTGGCACGGCGGGCGCTGCCACAGTGCGCACTGCTACCGACGCGGGTGCCACCATGATCCCTGTCGCCAATGCAATTGGTTTCCACAGAGGTGAAACCATCACAATCGGCAGCGGCGCGAACTCTGACACGGCGGTGATCGCCTCCACCAGGGGTTTCCGCGCCATTGCGATCGATGTCACCACGCCACTCGCTCATGCGCACGCAGTCGGTGAACAGGTCTCCGGCACCGGCATCACTCTCAAGACTCCATTGAGCCGGCCGCATGCCAAAGGAGTGCAGATCTCCGACAACGTTCCCACGCCCGGCGCACCCAACCACTATGACAGGAGAGCTCATTGAGTGCGCCTGTGGATTCAATCGTGTTGAAGTCGCGACAAGGTGCAACGGACACCGTTGATTTCCATTTGATATTCCTCTCGAATGAAAATATCAGGTCAAACCTTGATGCTTCCTTATGAGACCGGAATGTCAGTTTCCGACAAGCCAGGGCCGAAGCCACTCGAATTTGCGGGTGTCACCGGGGCGGCCTAAGATGATGGCAAGTTCTCCATGGGGGAGCGATGCGGAAGCTGGCATTATTTTTGTTGCTTGCAAGTTCAGTCCTGCCTGCGTTCGCTGTCAAACGCGTGAGCGTAAGCCAATTGGAACAGGTGCTGACTGCCTCCGAGCACAAGCCGGACTCGAAGGCGGTACAAGAGCTTACCGGGCTCCAGTTGACCGAGCGGCTCAGCCCGGCCAGGCTCGCATACTGGGAGTCCGCGTTGCCAGGCCCCGAGTCGCGCCGGGTTCTGGCGGTGTTAGCCGATATCTCGGCGTTTCTGGATCCTCCGGCTGCGGAGATTCCTGCAAAGCCCCATCCCGATTTCGCACGGCAACGTCAGATCATGGCTCTCGCTGTCGATTACGTGGCCAGGACCACCCGTCAATTTCCAAATCTCTTCGCGACACGGGACACCATCCGTTTCGAAGATTCGCCGGCGACGCAAGCTGGCGGCGGATTGGACGGGAGGTTCTCTCCTTACGAGCCGTTGCACCCGGTGAGCCGGTCAAGAGCTACGGTGCTGTACCTCAACGGCCGCGAAGTTGTGGAATCGGGAAAGAGTTCCGGCGGGAACTCTGAAGCGACGTCAAAGGGACTGACGACCCGGGGGGAATTTGGTCCGATCCTCACCACAGTGCTGATCGATGCCGCCCATGGCACGCTAACCTGGAGTCACTGGGAGCATGGGCCGATGAACCCCGTCGCTGTCTTCCGCTTTTCAGTCCCCATCGGTAAGTCCCATTACCAGGTCGAGTTCTGCTGCATTGCAGGGCTGAGCAACAATGGAGTTTTCCAGCAGTTTTCCGCATATCACGGTGAGATCGCAATCGATCCCGCAGATGGAACCATCCTCCGCTTGACGTTGATTGCGGACCTGAGGAAGATCGATCCGGTTGTCACATCGGATATTCTCGTGGACTACGGCCCCGTCACTGTTGGGGGAAAGACCTACATCTGCCCGATAAAGAGCATTTCGATGTCGCTGGCTCCGGTACAGGTTGTGGGAGGAATGCGCATGCAGAACGCGCACGGCGTGCTGACCCAGCCGACGGAAAACGGGATACCGCCTCCACTCCAGACAATGTTGAATGAAGTTGAGTTCGAGCAATATCACCTGTTCCATGCCGTGGCTCGGGTGTTGACCGACGGCAACGAGAAATCCGGCGCGAATGCGGCTGCTCCCGTGGAGCAGGCTGACGCGGGGAACATCACAGGGGTCACCGCCGGGAACTCGGACGCAGTGGAGAAGCCTGCGCCGGTTGCCGCGGAGAAGAATCCTGTGATTCGGTCCGGCGCCGCTGTTGCGTCAGCAAGCGAGACCCCAACCGCTATTCGGGCAGCGACCCCAGTCGCGATTCCGGAGATCAGCGTGACTGGGTCTCCCGCGCTGCCCGGGGCGCCTGACAGCCCTCTCTCCTCCGGTAAGAACGACTTTACGCTGCACGTGACCACGCACATTGTGAGCGTGGGCGTGGTGGCGTTGGACAAGAAGGGTCATCCAGTCACGGATCTCCAAGCGGAGGACTTTCAAGTCTACGACAATGGGCGCAAACAAACGGTGCGGTTCTTCAGTCATGCAGCCAGAGCGCCCGATGGGAAATCCGCACCAGGACCGGAACGCCCTGATGACGCGTCGGAACAGCTCGTTATTTCCAATCGTCCGTCGAATATGGTGAGCGCAAATGGCACCTCCACAACCGAAGCCGGCGTCACGATTCTCCTGATCGATGCCAATAATCTGGCGTGGGCTGATTTTACGTATGCTCGCTCCGCGATTCTCAAGTTTCTGCAATCTCTCCGGGCTGGCGAGCGCGTTGGCCTCTACGTGCAGAGCGGTCCGGGATTTCAGGTCCTGGCTGAGGGAACGGCCGATCATGCGCTGCTCGCGTCCACATTACGCCGATGGATGCCTGACGCGAAGGCGCTGGCTCAGGCACAAGAGACGGAGCGGCGCAATCGGCAGCAGTTCGACTATGTGGCTCATCCGAGCGATTTGCAATATGTGAACGGGAACATGAATTCCGCGCCTGACGGGGACACTTCGGTTGATCCCAAACTACGCAGCCAGGGAAGCACTCCAGACCGCGATACCTTGTCCATTCTGGAGGGGGTGGCACGGCACCTGGAGGGACTCTCCGGACACAAGAACGTCGTATGGGTGACAAGCGACAACGCGCTGGCGAACTGGAGCGACCAGGCGGTAAACATGCGGATGGGCGGTCAAAGCATCAATGGGCTAGTCTTGCGTGCGCAGGAGGCGCTGAACGATGCCCACGCCAGTTTGTATCCCCTCGACGCCTCGCAGCTGGAGACGATGGCCGTCGATCCGAGCCTCGCAAATAACAACGTGGAAGTATCGCCAGGCGTGACGACTTCGCCGCCTCCGCAGGGAGGCGGGGCGGGCTCTGGC
>JBOGMA010000496.1:0-8862 GCA_050746465.1 Acidobacteriaceae bacterium | reverse complement strand
TCCCGCAGTCTCTCGCAGGCTGCGTTGAGATCCGCGTCTTTCTTGGCGAAGCAGAAGCGGAGCAGGTTCTCGCCGCCGCCGGGCCGGAAGAACGCCGAGCCTGCTACGGAGGCGACTCCGGTGGTTGCCAGCAGAGTGCGTGCTTTTTCGACGGCGCTCTTGCCGGGAATTCGGCTGGCGTCGGCAAGGATGTAGTAGGCCCCGCCGGGAACATGTGGCGTGAGCCTAGCGTCGCGCAGGGCCGCGACCAGGCGATCGCGCTTCGCTTCAAAGTCTCTCCGAAGTCCTTGGTAGAACTCCAGCCCAAGTTGCTCCAGTCCCGTCGCCGCGCCGTGCTGGAAAGCCGAAGGAGCGCAGACATAAGTCAGGTCGTGAAAATAGCTGATCGCTCCCAGCCATTTTGCGTCGGCGACGAGATAACCCAGCCGCCAGCCCGTGATCGCAAAAGTTTTGGAGAAGCCTGACGTCAGAATGGTTCGCTCGCGCATTCCGTCCAGCATGGCCGGACTTACGTGTTTCGCTCCGCCGTAGAGGAAATACTCGTAAATCTCATCCGTGATGAGGAAAAGATCGTGCTCCACAGCGATGGCGGCCAGAGTTTCCAACTCAGCGCGGGTGAAGATTTTGCCGGTGGGATTGGCGGGAGTGTTTACCAAGATGGCCCGAGTGCGCGGCGTGATGGCGGCCCGCAACGCGTCGAAATTGATGCCCCAGTTGGGCTCGGCAAGCGGAACGATCACCGGCTTCACGCGCATCGATGTCAGGGTGTTGGAGTGATAGCCGTAAAAAGGCTCAAATAGAACCACCTCGTCGCCGGGGTTGAGCAGCGCCATGGCTGCTGCGTGAAGGCCCCCAGTCGCGCCGCTCGTCACCAGTACTTCACGGTCTGGATCAACTTCGAGACCACGATCTTTTTTCAGTTGCGCCGCGATTGCTTTGCGCAGCCGCGCAATTCCGTCCAGCCGCGTGTAAATGTTGTGTCCATCGCGAATGGCCTGAATGGCGCTCTCGGCCACCGGGGTCGGAACTTCGGTATCGCAGACGCCCTGCGCCAGGTTCACGCCGCCTATGCGGTCGCACTCCATGGTCATGGCGCGGATCTCCGATTGCAACACGCGCGGAGCCAGTTCGCTCAGGGAAAGACCGGAAGTGGGATGAAGAGTAGCGTGAGCCATGGGCATACCTCGCGGGGCCGGGAGCCACTCGCTATCTTAACTCCGCAGCTGCAAAGATTTCCGGTTTTGCACCGGCGCGCTTGCGCTAGACTCACAGCAAAATAGGAAACCCGATGTCGCAAGCCATTTCTCCAGGTCGCCTGGAAGTGATTACAGGTCCGATGTTTTCCGGTAAATCGGAGGAATTGATTCGCCGGCTGAGGCGGGCGCAGATTGCCAAACGCCTCGTTCTTTGTTTTAAGCCTGACCTCGATCTCCGGGGTCGCCGCTTCGCGATTGCTTCGCACAGCGCACAGACCCTGAACGCCAACACCGTCGCCAATGTGGGGGAACTGAAGGAATCGCTGCTGCCGGTGATCGCTGAGATTGAGGTGGTTGGCATTGACGACGCGCAGTTCTTCGACCGCTCCCTGGTGCGGCTTGCGCTCGAACTGACGCATATGGGCAAGCGGGTGATCGTGGCGGGCCTGGACACGACTTACGCGGGCGAGCCTTTTCCGCCTGTCCCTGAGTTGCTGGCCATCGCCGACGAGGTGGTGAAGCTTTCGGCTGTCTGCACGCAGTGCGGAGCGCCTGCCGTCCACTCGCAGCGCCTCATCGCAAACCAATCTCTGGTGCTACCGGGAAACGGAGATTTATATGAAGCGCGGTGCCGCGCCTGTTTTCAGCCCTGGCAGGACGAGCACGGAGCGGAGCAACTGGAACTTCCCAACAGGAACTGATCCAAAACAACATGTCCTTATCACACCTCAAAACTGAACGGAGACCCACCCGCATGAGCTCTATCCCAGCCCCCGAATCCGCTGTTCACGCCATTGACCAGCGCGTCGCCAGGCAGCATCTGCTCGATCATCCTTTCTATCAGGCCTGGTCGCGCGGCGAGCTTTCGCTCGAAGCCCTTCGTGATTATGCCGCTCAGTACTATCACCACGTTGCTGCGTTTCCGACCTATCTCTCCGCGGTCCACACTCAGACCGAAAATGCGGAAATCCGCCGCCATATTCTTTCCAATCTCGTGGACGAAGAGGCCGGGTCGCCCAACCATCCCGAGTTGTGGCTGCAATTTGCAGAGAGCCTCGGCCTGAGTCGCGAACAGGTGAAAAAGACGGCACAGTGGGATGCGACACGCGCGCTGATCAAAACATTCCGCGATTGCTGCGGAGAGCGCGGCGCGGGCGTGGGACTGGCATCTCTCTATGCGTACGAAAGCCAGATTCCGGCGGTCTCGGAAAAGAAGATTGAAGGGCTGAAGGAGTTTTACGGATTCACCGATCCCGAGGGGTACAAATACTTCACCGTTCATATTGAGGCTGATCGCGAGCATGCGGCGGTGGAAGCTGCGCAGATTGCTGAATTGGTGGGCGAGGACCAGCGGGTCGCCGCGCTTGAAGCCGTCGGCGAAGTGCTGGGAGGCCTTTACGAGGTTCTGTCGGCGGTGTGCGAAAAGCACGGAATACGGGACTGCGCGACGATGAACTAAAGAATGAGGCGGTAGTCGACCTTGCTTGACCCAAACATCCGGCGACGCCACTTCTTCCTGCCGATATAATTAGATATCGGGTGAGGGAAGACAATCTCCCACTCGGCTCCCGCCCGTCAATTATGGCTCCCTGCAAGAGCAGCTTTCAGAAGCAGGAGCGGGCGTGTGCAAGGAGCGGTACTCTATTCCAGCGATCAAGCAAGGGTTCATGCGAGCAAAAACGGCAGTGGTGGTTGGCGCCCAGTGGGGCGATGAAGGCAAGGGGAAGATCGTGGATGTGCTCTCCGAGCGCTTCCAGGTGGTGGCGCGTTACGCGGGTGGCCACAACGCCGGACACACCGTCATTATCAGCGGACAGAAGTTCATCCTGCAGCTTGTGCCCTGCGGCGTGCTCCGGCCCGATTGCCTGGCGGTGATCGGCAACGGAGTTGTGCTGGACCCGATGGCTTTTCTCCGCGAAGTTGGCAAGCTGCGGGACCTCGGCGTTGACGTGGACCACCAGCTTTTCGTCTCGAATCGTGCGCAGGTCATTCTGCCCTACCATCGCATGATTGAGCTGGCTGCTGAAAGCGCCCCGGGACGGCAGAAAATAGGCACGACCAGCCGCGGCATCGGCCCTGCCTATGAGGACAAGACCGCCCGCAATGGCCTGAGAGTTGTTGATCTACTCAATCACAACCTGCTGAAAACGCATATCGAGAACGCCTGCCACGAAAAGAACACCATTGCCGAGGCGCTCTTCGGCACGGAGCCGCTTGACCCGGCGCAGATGTATGAGGAATACGCTCGCGCCTCGGAGAAGATTGCACCTTTTGTCACCGATACCAGCGCGCTGCTCAACAAAGCTATCCGCGACGGCAAAAGCGTGATGTTCGAAGGCGCGCAGGGGACGATGCTGGACATTGACCACGGAACTTACCCGTTCGTCACGTCATCCTCGGCCACAGCAGGCGGCGCGATCACTGGGACCGGAGTCGGGCCAACCGCAATTGGCACCGTCATCGGAGTTACCAAGGCATACGTCACCCGCGTCGGCGAAGGCCCATTCCCCACCGAATCGCATGACGAAGCCGGCGAGCAACTCCGCAAGCTTGGCAACGAATTCGGAGCCGTTACCGGGCGTCCGCGCCGTTGTGGCTGGCTGGATCTACCGCTGCTCCGCTACTCCAACCAGGTGAACGGAACCGAATGGCTTGTCGTCACCAAAATGGATGTGCTGGACGGGCTCGACGAAATCCCTGTTTGCGTGGGCTATGAAATTGACGGCAAGCGCGTGGACACCATGCCCGCCGACGTGCGCGGACTGGAAGCGATCAAGCCGATCTATACGCGCCTGAAGGGATGGAAAAGTTCAACGGAAAACATCGTGGAATTTGAAATGCTTCCGCAGCTTGCCCGCGACTATCTGCGCTTTCTTGAGCAGGAGACCGGCGCCAGGATCGGAATGGTATCAACCGGCCCGGAGCGCGATCAGACGATGATACTGCCGGCGTTTGCTCAGGCCCTGCAATCTCTGGAAGCAACTCTGAAAGGAAAAGAAAAATGATCAGCATAAATGTCCGTATGAAGTTCAAGCCCGACGATAGACAAGAGATTCAGGACGCTCTCCGCGCCTTGACCGCGGCTTCGCGTCTGGAGCCGGGCTGCGCCACCTTCATTCCCCACACCCTTGAAGATGATCCTGACACCGTCTTCATTTACGAGCAGTACCGCGACCAGGCAGCGCGCGACGCACACGCGGCCACCCAGCATTTTCACAAATACGTGGCCGGATGCCTCTATCAGCGCATGTTGGAGCGGCGGACGGAAAACCTGCACGCACTGGCGTGATGTTTGACATGGCTATTTGAGATGGCTATATTAAGCCTAATGCAGATTAGCGTGGCAGAGGCGAAGAACCGCCTGACTGAACTTCTGAAGGCGGTCGAAGAGGGCGAAGAGGTTACGATCTGTCGCCGGGGAGAGCCCGTGGTCGATCTAGTGCGCACCAGGAAGCCGGCGAAGAAAAATGTGAAGCTGGGAACCATGCGGGATCGTGTCGTAATCCATGATCCGAATTGGTGGAAGCCCATGTCCGATGAAGAAGTCGAGGCTTTCCTAAATGGAAATTATAAGTGAGCGGGCGCGTTCTCTTTGACACAGTTGCTTTCATTCGCGCCCTCAAGGCTCCTGAACTGCTCTCGAAAAAGGCAGTTTCAGCTCTTTTCGATCCAGAGACAATCTGCGAATTGAGTACTATCTCGATTTCTGAGATGGCGATCAAGTTTGCAGTTGGGAAGCTGGATCTAAATCGGGAGGCGGCAAAAGAAGGGATTTTAGATTTGCAGTTGCGGGTCCTTAGCTGGAAAGCGGACCACGCCTTCCAATTGTTTCATCTGCCGCTGCATCACCCGGACCCCTTCGACCGGCAGATCATCGCGCAGGCTCTGTCGGAAAAAATTCCTGTGGTAACGCCCGACGTTAAATTCCGTCTCTACAATGGCATCCAAGTAATTTGGTAAATTGCTGCCGGAAATGCAACGTTCGCCCATTAAATTCGCAGCCCGCTTCTTTCCCTTTGACTCGCTGCGGGAGCGCAAGCTACTATCCGGTACGCCCATGCGCCGCATGTTTCGAGCACCGCAATTCTCACCGCAAGATACGAGGCGCGTGCTGCTTGCAGCCATTCTGTGCGCGCTGTTCGCTGCGCCGGCATGCGCCATGCCTCGCAGGGACTCGAAGGCCATTCATAAGAAGATTGAAGCCCTTGAGATGCAATGGCGCGACGCCATAGTGCACAATAATGTCCGGCTTATGGACCATCTTCTCGCCGATGATTATCTCGGGATCAGCGCCAATGGGACGGTGGAGACCAAGGCCGAGGAACTCGCCCAAAGCAAGGCAGGAACGCTCCGTATTCAGAGCCTGAACCTCAGCGACATCAAGGTGCGGGTGTTTGGCAACACGGCTGTGGTCACGTCCAAAGCTGAGCTTATGGGCATGAACGGACAAAGCGACATCAGCGGAAACTATCGATATACAAGGGTCTATAACAAGCGCTTCGGACAGTGGAAAATCATCAGCTTTGAAGCCAGCCGCATTCATGACGTGGATGCTCGCGGCGGGCGCTGAGGCGAACGCTTTCCAAGGCCGGACTCCGGCGTCCTATGATGAGGAACAGAACTTGCTATAATCAAAGATGCCCATGTTGGGCCGGGTTGGAGGTGTATTTCTTTGGCAGAGGTTCGCGTGCAGGAAGGCGAGCCGCTTGAGAACGCATTGCGCCGGTTTAAGCGTAAGGTGCAGACGGAAGATATTATCAAGGAAGTCAAACGTCACTCCTTTTACTTGAAACCTGGCGAAAAACGCCGCGTCAAAGAAGCATTGGCACGCAAGCGGAATCGAAAGAAGGCTCGTAAAGAGCAGGACTAAGTTCAGGAATGGGGGAGTTCGCGACAGCGATTCACTCCCCTACCTTAACGGGTGGCTGCAATTCAACTGCAGAGCCCGGGCAAGAAATTGACGCGCCAGGAGATTAATTCCCCATTGTCCTCCGGCGCGCTGGAATCTCCGGCGCGGGAAACGTCGCTTCCGGAGGTGGATTTCAGCAGAATCTTCGGCGCTAATCAACAGCCGGAGTTGAGCCGCACTTGATGTCGGCCCAGGGCCCCGAATTTTAAGTTTTTTTGAGGCTGCATTGCTTCCGTTCAAACTGGACGTAGGCTATTCCCCACGCTGATATGTGGGCAAGGGACGCGCATCATGGAATTTATCGACAAGACGTTGAAATGCGTCGATTGCGGGAATGAATTTGTGTTCACCGCCGGCGAGCAGTTATTTTTCCACGACAAGCAGTTCAAGAACGAGCCTAAGCGATGCAAGGCCTGCAAAGCTAAGCGAGCCTCCGGCAAAGCAGTTCGTCCGGAAACGCGCACGACCTGTTCGGAGTGTGGGACGGAGACGACTGTTCCGTTTAAGCCCTCGCAGGGAAGGCCAGTTCTTTGTCGATCCTGCTTTCAGAAAAAACAATCGGCTGCTCAACCCGTTTCGGCAAACTGATCCCCCGCGTCATCAACGAGCCTGCGCCAGTCTGACCGTAGCTGTCTTCGCTTCCGCCTTGGCTGGAGGAATAGGGCGAGCGGCTTTTCTCGACTGGGATTTCGCCGACTCTTTTCGGGCGGGCTTGGGCGAACTGCTTCGGACTGAGGTGGAGTTGGCCGCGGTTGTGATGTCGGCCGCGCTTTTCCTCTTGTTGTCCTCGTGTGTCACCAACAGCGCCTCAAGCTGGCGGAGCAGATCGCTGGTGTTCACCGGTTTCACCAGCAGCTTGTCAGCGCCTTCTTCGCCCTCGGAGTCCGGGGTGGGATACGCTGTCAGCATGGCAATGGCGGGTCTGTAGGACGATTTCTTAGCCGCAGCTACCACTTCCATCCCGGCGCTCTCGTTTTCCATGCGCATGTCCGTGATGATCATGTGGTATTCATGGGCGCGAATCTTCATCTTCGCCTCGCGTGCTGAAGTCGCCGTTTCGACATCGAAGCCATTGATCTCAAGCACAGCCTTCAGCGTGAGCAGAATTGACAACTCATCATCCACCAGTAAAATTCGCCGTTTCATATCGCTTCACCTCTTGATCTAAAAAGCAGTAGAGAAAAACAACGGGCCCGGTTTGACACCGGCGAACAGCCAATTTATCGTGCTTCGGGTCTTTCAGGCAACTGGTTTGCAGGAACTTCGACCTGCGTTGATAAACTCGATAGTGTGGAAGCATACCACGTTGAGAACTTTGGGTGCCGAGCCAGCCGTTCTGACGGAGAAGCAATTGCCGCCGGATTGCGCGCCCGCGGCCTATCGGAATCCGCGACTCCCGATTCAGCCCAACTCATCATTGTAAACACGTGCAGCGTGACTGCGGAAGCCGATCGCACCGCACGGGCCTTTATTCGGCGGGCCCGTCGCCGGAATCCGGAAGCCAAAATCGTGGTTACGGGATGCTATGCGCAGCGCGCTCCAGAGGAAATGGCCGGATTGGACGGCGTAAATGCCGTCATCGGCAATAGCCACAAGTCCCTCGTGCCGCAGATCGCCGCGGGTCTGGTTGTACAGCCAGCCGGTGCGATGGATGCGAGTGTCGCCGCCGCTCAGAGTTTTGTTCCTGTCTCAGCCATCGCTCAGCGCCGGGCTGCCGTCTATGTGGACGAAAGCTTTGCTCATTCTGAACTAGCGACCCTGCGCTTCGCCGCTGACGCTCACCAGACACGCCCCAACTTGAAGGCTCAGGACGGCTGCGGGAATCGTTGCTCATTCTGCGTGATTCCAGCCACCCGCGGGCCCAGCCGCTCAGTGCCGATTCAACTATGCATTGAAGATGTTCACCGTTTTGTGGATGGAGGTGGGCAGGAGCTCGTTCTTTCAGGAATCAATCTCGGCCGCTGGGGACGCGATCTTAGCCCGACGCAAAGCTTTCTCGATTTGGTTGTGGCGATCCTCCACCAGACCGCCTTGCCCCGGCTGCGTCTCAGCTCGATCGAGCCAATGGACTGGACTCCCGACCTGCTGGCGATCTTTCGCGAGCACGCCACCGGACCCCATCCGCGACTTGCTCCCCATGCCCACCTGCCGCTACAGTCCGGGTCTGACACGATCCTGCGGAAGATGCATCGCCGCTACCGCCCTTGGCACTACGCCGAGCGGACCAGCGCCATCCGCGCCGCCCTGCCTGACGCGGCCATCGGAGCCGATATCATGGTTGGCTTCCCTGGCGAATCGGACCAGCTTTTTCAGGAGAGCTACGACTTCATCGCCGCACAGCCGTTTACATACCTGCACTTGTTCCCGTTTTCGCCCCGCCCCGGCACTCCAGGCTGGGAACTGTACCGCGAAAGCCCCATTCCGTTTGAAGCGGTCGCGGAGCGCATGGCCGCGCTGCGCACTTTGATCGAACAGAAAAACCTTGAATTTCGCTCTAAGTTCATAGGACGACAACTCAGCACCGTCACGCTCGTCACGGCACAGGAAGTTTCCGAGCGGCGATCCACCAACGGGATTACTGGGAACTTTGTTCCTGTCGAGATAGGGGCTAAGATCGGGCCGAACCGAATGATTTTGGTTGAGATTATTGGGCTGACGGCGCAGGGATTGTGCGGAACGTGCCCTGCCTGAAACGATGTTCGAATGAAGTGACTCTCCACCGGTGAGGAGTTACACCTGCCAAAATGCTTGTACGCG
>JBOGMA010000495.1:0-3243 GCA_050746465.1 Acidobacteriaceae bacterium | reverse complement strand
AAGAAAGCCACTACCCAGCGTGCGTATCGTTGGAACGGCAGGAATGCTGCCGTTAACGGCGACTATCTCCTTAATGTCGCTGTTGTAATACTCACTAACGTACAGATCGCCTTCCGCATCGACAGCGATTCCCCATGGTGAATTGAAAGTTCCGGGTAGGGTAACTATCGTAGGCGATGACGGAATGCTTCCGTTCACGGCTAGAATCTCTTCAACGGTATTTTTATAGGAATCCGCAATAAATAAATTGCCATTGCCATCGATAGTCAACCCCGTCGGTATCTCCACGTTTGGCCAACCCGCTTCCAAGGTCCGTGTAGTAGGGGAGCTCGGAATGACTCCGTTTATCGCCATCAGCTCGGTGATTGAATAAGTATCCGCATCACCCACGTAGAGGTTCCCATTTTTATCCACGGCTACGCCTAATGGTTCGTAAAAGCCGCTGCCGACTGTGATCTGGGCTCCGCTGAAATAGGCTGTTTGGGAGAGCGCGGTGCTCCCTGTGCCGCAGATCAGAGCCAAGGTGATGAACAGGGCCGTTAGCGAGCATTTCCTGTGGGTGTACACGAAGCGCGGAGGTTGATGAGAAGGGGCAGAGGAAACTGATACACGGTTGAACCAAGACAATGCAAGCATGGCGATTCACTCCTTCAGTTATCTAGCCTGACTGCGGGAACTTCAAACACATGCTGCTTTTAAGACATAATCGCGACAGGTATCATCGCGCATTTCAAGCCAGAGAATGGCCCTGAGTGGGGGAAGACGAAGCGTAACACGCAATCAAGAGATAGTAAATACCTGAACTTGTGAAAAGGGCCCAGCCCTCATTGGGGTCGTTAGCCACTTACCAGGCATCCTAACTAGGCCGAGTGGCGATCCCAGCCTGTGACGAGCCGGCATTCAAACGAAGCTTTCCGATCTCGCGGACCTGCAACCTTCCGTCATCCGGTTCCTTCTTCTCCTGCGCGAAGATGAGTGCCGGGCGGGGTACTCCGGGTCCACAGGGCCGTGCAGAGCAAAACGCACAACGATGTATGGGGCAAGGGAATGGATTGATGACCATTCAGGTCAATGCGGCGGCATTTCGGCGCCGCACCACTTGTTGGGAATCACGAGATTGCGAAAAACTTTCCAGGTTCCATCCGGTTGCTCCTGCCGGACAGTTAGATACCTGTCCATGATGCTCTTCCCACTTGGGAAGTGGGCCTTAGCCTGCTGACTCTTTTTGCTAGACTGATCCTTCCTGGGGCAAGTCGATGCGCATCGCAAACACAGGTCGTCCGATCTTCGCGGTCACCATGATCGGTCTCGGAATTATAGGCCTGCTCGACCGTGGTTTCGTCCCGGTTTGGAATCCGGCGCCCAACGTCTCCGCGGGCGGTATCCTCGTGTCTCTGGCTTCGGTGATCTCGCTCGCAACGGGCATCGGCCTACTGATTCGACGCATGGCGGGCGCCGCGGCGCGCTTGCTGTTCGCCACTTTTTTACTCTGGTTGTTGTTATTCCGGGTGCCAACCTTTTTTCTTGTACCCGCGTTTGTAGCTTGCTGGTCCGTGGCCCCGCTTACGGTCATGTTGGCCGCTGCCTTGGTTCTCTATGTCGGGTTTGCCACTGACTGGGACCGTAACCACCTTAGCTTTGTAGTCGGCAGCAATGGCCTTCGCATTGCCCGCTCGCTCTACGGCCTGTCCTTGATCTTCTTCGGCGCCGCTCATTTCATCGACCTAAAAGATACCCTTTCGCTCATCCCCAACTGGCTGCCAGGTCATCTGTTCTGGGCATATTTCACCGGCTGTGCTTTCATCGCAGCGGGCATAGCTATCCTCACCAACTTTTGTGCGCGGCTGGCAGCCACGCTCTCGGTCTTGCAACTCACGTTGTTCCTGGTTCTGGTTTGGTTACCCATCGTAGCGAAAGGGTCCAGGAATCCCTTCCAGTGGAGCGAGACTGTCCTCAATGTGGCGCTGTTGGCTGGTGGATGGGTAGTCGCCGATTCCTACAACGGTTCGAGACTCGACACCTCCATCGCCTGAATAAGGCGGGCGGGGGTAAGCGCTTGATAACTGAGAATTCTGAGGAAAATCGCGTGTGCGTGGAAGAACTTGTCGGTTTTCAGGGCCGATCGAATCTGCACAATATGCGAGTGGAATTCGTCCAGGTGCGTGCAATTCAAGGGACAGTCGAAAGCCAAGCCTCCGCCGTTAGCTGGGGCAGCCGGGGGCAACATCGGCGGCGATACTTCATCAAGGAGGTGCCCCTAAAAGCAGCCAAGGCATTTTCGTGTTAGTGTCCAGCGTGGGAATCGGGAGTTCCATCCGACCACCGCGCGACGGGAATCATGAAGATGGTGAGCCGGTCGGAGACGTCGTCACCGGATAGAATTGGTGACCCCTGCAGTCCAGCACCCCACGTTTTGCTCACTGCCAGCGGGACAAAGAACATCAGATGGGGATGCCAGTTTCCGACTCCCTCGTTCAGGTAGCCCTCTTTTGACAGCATGTAACTCATTGCGCCTGGTTCCATCTGCGGCAGTTTCTTCTCGTCGAATGCCGTTTGGAGAGCTTTGGCGATCTGCGCCTGAGATTTGCCGGCCAGTACAAGCCGGGTCTTGAACAACATGATCGGGAGATAGGACCGGGCAGCGGCCGCATTGAAACAATTGGGGCCACGGGTTTTAGGATCCCAGAACACGGGATCGCCGATTGCGGCGCTCCAGCCTCGCTCAACCAGGCAGACAAAATGATTCGTTCCGGGAAGCGCGACCTTGAAACCGCTCTTTTCGAGAACCATCACCTCAGCCTTGCCCGAGATGGATTCCGGAGCGGCACTCCGCGCAAGAGCAATTTCGGCGCTTTGATTCGCCATTAAGTACTCATCCAAAGGAGCCATTTTGGGGTATCGCGTCTGAGCGCTCTGGGCCTGCACCTGCAACATGCCGGCAGCCATTGCTCCCAGCACCAGAATTGTTCTCAATTGCCTCAGCGTCATTGATGTCCTCCATTCCTTCCGTCTCGGCCGGAATTCAGAGCCACTTACCCTGGCAGCCTGAGCAGTAAGCCGAGGCGGGTTTTTACGTACGCAGGCAACGTTAGCAGCGGTTACTTGTATTTTGCAACTAACTTTCTGAACGTGGAGTTTCTGAATGTCCGTGGAAAGGCGCGTGTGAGGGCTTGCGTTGCGAAAATGCTTTATGTGGAAAACAGTTTGCGGGAATCGTGGCCGGTTGAAAGTTGAATTTTCTGC
>JBOGMA010000494.1:0-4182 GCA_050746465.1 Acidobacteriaceae bacterium | reverse complement strand
AGACAGAGTCGCTGGAGGAGCGAGAGCCGGAGGTGAAGTCGATGTCGCTGCTCGATCTTGTGGAGGCGGCGGAGAAGTCTGCCGCGCCGGGGCCGTCGGTGTATAAGGTTGCGGTCACAACCGGCGGGGAGAAGATTCTGCTGCTTCCCGCAGAGGAGATTCGGGCGCTGCTTGAGGACGAGACGGTACCGAAACGCGTGCATGACCTGAAAGGGGCGTTGCGCGCGCTTGAGTCTCGCGGGATTGCGCTTCAAGGAGCAAAGGACGATTTGATGCTGTACTCGTACCTGATCAATCCCACGCATGCGTCGCACCGGTTGAGCGATGTGGCGGCGCGGTTCAGCCAGTATCCCCTGAAGGAGACGGGAGACCGGCTGGTGATGGAATCGGCGCAGGCAATTGCTGCAATGGCGCCGGTGCTGCGCGAGGACGTGAAGGCGCTGCACGCGACGAAGGTCTATGAAGAGATCGACCTGCCTCTGGTTCCGGTGCTGCTGCGTATGGAGAGGGCTGGCGTGCGGATTGATTCCGCCGTGCTCAACACGATGTCGCAGAATCTGGCGAGGGAAATGGATCGAGTCAGCGAGGAGATTTTCGCGTGCTGCGGACATCGCTTCAACATCAATTCGCCCAAGCAGCTTGGCGACGTGCTGTTCAATAAAATGAACCTGCCCAAACCGATGAAGTATGGCAAGGGCAAAGTGGTTTCAACGGCACAGGATGTGCTGGAGGAATTAGCGACGCATCATGACGCGCCGCGCATGGTTTTGGAGTATCGCCAGCTTGCCAAGCTGAAATCGACCTATGTGGATTCATTGCCGCTGCTGGCCGATGCGGAGGGGCGGGTTCATACTACCTTCAACCAGGTAGGCACGGCGACTGGGCGTTTGTCGTCCACGAATCCGAATCTGCAGAACATTCCGATCAGGACGGAATTGGGGCGCGAGATTCGTGCCGCGTTTATTGCCGCTCCGGGGCACACGCTGCTTTCCGCAGACTACTCACAGATTGAACTGCGACTAATGGCGCATTTTTCGGGCGATCCGCTGCTGACGCGGGCTTATGCCACGGGGCAGGATATTCATACTCTGACAGCGTCGGAGGTGTTCGGCGTGTCGCCGGAAAACATGAGCAAGGAAACACGCAACCGCGCCAAGGCGGTGAACTTCGGGATTGTCTATGGCATCTCGCCCTTTGGGTTGGCGCACCAGTTGGGAATCGATCAGCACGAAGCGCGGCTTTACATCGAAACGTATTTCGAGCGATACAAGGGAGTGCGCACGTTCATTGACCGGTTGCTTGAGGAGACGCGCCGCGAGCAGAAGGTGCGGACAATGTTCGGTCGCGTGCGGCCAATTCCTGATATTCAAAGTCGCAATGCCAATCTGCGCGGCTTTGCTGAGCGTACGGCGGTGAATACTCCGTTGCAGGGAACAGCGGCGGATTTGATCAAGTTGGCGATGATTCGCATCGACAGGCTGCTCGCTGAGAAGAAGCTCAAGACCCGTATGACGCTCCAGGTGCATGACGAGCTGGTTTTCGATGTTCCCGACGTGGAAGTGGATGAGGTGCGGGAACTCGTTCAGAACGAAATGGAGCACGTAATAGAGTTGAGCGTGCCGCTGGTTGCGGATGTTGGAGTTGGCCCGAACTGGCGCGATCTAAAGTAGTGGCGTGATGCTAGCGCCGATTTGGCAGCAGCTTCCAGATTGCCGGGTCTTCGGTTCCGAGAACCCATGAGCAGAAGCCTTCGAGCCCGTGCTCCTGCGCCAGCTTGTAGCGATCTTCAAACGTGCGGGTGTCGGTGAAGAAAACCCACTCCCTCATCTGATCGCGGTAGATGTAGAACCACGCGGTGTGATCGACCGGGTCCCACTGCGGCACTCCGTTGTATTCCTTCGCCAGCAGCATCGCATCCGGATCGCTGATGTAGTCGGCAGTGGCATTGGGCCGGGTTGAATCCTTTGTCACCGGATTTCCCGTGTACCAGTGATATCCATATAGCGGTATACCGAGCGACAGCTTCTGTGGAGGGACGAACTGCAGCGCGTATTTCAGATTGTCCAGAGTCCATTGCCAGCCGGCGACAGGGCCGGGAGTAGTCCAGCGCGTGTGCTGGTCGTAGGTCATCAGGCAGATGAGATCGACGGATTTCGCGAGCGCCTTCAGGTCATACGCTCCGCGCCAATCGGAGTAGATCCATCGCGCAAACGGGCCGGAGCCGGCATAGCCGGGAGCGTTGGGAACCGTGGCGATGCTGAGTTTGAGGCCGGCTTTGTGGAGGGCGATCGCAGACGCCGCGACCATATTGGAAAGCGCGTCGCGGTCGGTCCATGAGATATCTTCAAAGTCGAATTGAAAGCCGATGTAGCCGTTGAGTTTTGCCTGTTGAAGTAACGAGGCCAGCATCGCCTGTTGCGCGGCGCTGCTTCCAAGCAGAGTGTGGAACGCTGTCTTACCGGTGCTGCCGATGATCGGCATTACCGGCACGCGCTGCTCGCGTGCAACGCGCATGACCTCCGGGTTGGGCGCGCCAGTGACGAGACCGCTGCCATCAACCGAGTACCACGTGGGAACGACGATGCTGATTTTGGCGGAATGTTCCAGGAAGGAGCGCACCGAATCCGGATTGTTGGTCATGTAGAAGAGTGCGACGGGCTGCTTCTGGGCTCTTGCGGAAACGGCTCCGGCGACAAAGAGAATGAAGCACAGGAATTGGATCAGGCGGTTGCGGGAGTTCACGTTCATGGCGGCGTTGGTTTTAGTGCAGCACCTTTATACCGCATCCGCTGGGGATTACGCTCAGGCTCCGAGAGCTTCGCGAATGGCTTCGGCGATGGCGTCGGCGTGGCGGCGCATGGCCTCTTCGGTTTCGGCTTCGATCATGACGCGCGCCAGCGGCTCCGTTCCGGAATAGCGGATGACGACGCGGCCGTTCGACTGCAATTCATCTTCGGCGCTGCGGATGCTGGCTGCGACGGAGGGGATCGCTTCGAGAGGCTTTTTCTCTTTGACGCGGACGTTCACGATAATTTGTGGGAAGACTTTAAGATCGGCGATGAGTTCGTGGAGCGGCTTGCCTGCGCGACGCAGGAGATCGAGCACGACGAGAGAGGTGAGCAAGCCGTCGCCGGTGGTGGCGAGATGCGGGAAGAGAATGTGGCCGGATTGTTCGCCGCCGATAGAGGCGTCATTTGCCTGCATCATTTCAAGAACGTACTTGTCGCCTACGGGCGCTCGCAGCATGGAAATGGAATCGCGGCGCAACGCGGCCTCTAGACCCATGTTGGACATGGTAGTGGCTACGACGGTGTTTCCCTTGAGAAGATTGCGCACCTTGAGATCTCGGGCGGCGAGCAGAAGCACCGCGTCGCCATTGACGACCTTGCCGTTTGCATCGGCAAACAGAGCGCGGTCGGCGTCGCCGTCGAACGTGACGCCAATATCGGCTCCGCGGGCTTTGGTTTCGGCGGCGACGATCTCCGGATGCAGCGCACCGCAATCGGCGTTGATGTTGTGACCATCGGGATGAATGTGCGTGAAGTGGACGATGCCGCCGAGGCGGGCGAAGAGTTCGGGAGCGATGGTGGAAGCCGCTCCGTTAGCGCAGTCGAGGACTAGCTTCAGGCCATCCAATTCGAGATTGGGCACGGCGGATAGCAAAAAGGCTTCATAGTCGGCGCGGAAAGTGGGATTCACAGGCGGGGGAGAGAGTTTCGCAGGATCGGGCGCGGCAACGGATTCGAGATGGCGGAAGATTTCTTCCTCGATGCGTAGTTCTGTTGCGTCCGGTAGTTTGTAGCCGTTGCCGCCGAAGATCTTGATGCCATTGTCGTGCCAGGGATTGTGGGAGGCCGAAACGACTACGCCTGCGGCGAAGCCGTGTTTGCGGGCGAGGTATGCGATGGCAGGAGTGGTGATGATGCCGGCGTTTTGAACGGTTGCGCCCGCTTCGGCGAGCCCGGCGGAAAGGACAGCGGCGATCCACGAGCCGGATTCGCGGGTGTCCATGCCGAGGATTACGGTGGGATTTGGCGCTGTGCTCTTGAGCTGATGCGCGAGAGCGAGGCCTACGGCGTAGATGGTCTTTGGGTCGAGCGGTGGCTCACCGGCTACAGCGCGAATTCCGTCGGTTCCGAAGAGTTTTCTCATGCGTCCTTTTTCCGGGGTTCCTGATTGATT
>JBOGMA010000493.1:0-8880 GCA_050746465.1 Acidobacteriaceae bacterium | reverse complement strand
ACTTTGGGGATGACGTCGCCGCCGCGTTCGACTTTGACCCAGTCGCCGATGAGCAGGCCGAGGCGCTGGATTTCGTCGGCGTTGTGGAGGGTGGCGCGGCTGACGGTAGTGCCTCCGATGGAAACGGGGGTGAGCACGGCGACGGGCGTGAGCTTGCCGGTGCGGCCTACCTGCACGCGGATGTCTTCAACCTGCGTGATGCCGGCGCGCGCGGTGAATTTGTAGGCGATGGCCCAGCGGGGGGCTCGGCCAGTGAATCCGAGGCGGCGCTGGAGGTCGGCGGAATCGATTTTGATGACGACGCAGTCGATTTCGTAGCCGAGGGTTTCGCGCTGCTGCTCGGCGCGGTTGATGAATTCCATAAGCTTGTCGAAAGTTTTCACCGACTCGCGGTGCGGGTTGACGCGGAAGCCGGCGGTGGCGAGAGCTTCGAGCGCGTCGGACTGCTCGGGGAAGAGGGTGTCGCCGGTGACGGTGAGGGCGAAGTAGGCGTAGAAGTCGAGGCGGCGCTGGGCGACGATGTTGGGCTCGAGGGTGCGGATGGTTCCGGCGGCGGCGTTGCGCGGATTGGCGGCGGGGGTGAGGCCCTGGGCTTCGCGGTCTTCGTTCATGCGGAGAAACGCGGTTTGCGGCATGACGACTTCGCCGCGTACTTCGAAGTCCGCAGGCAGCTTTGACTTGGTAAGTTTGGCGTGGGGGATTGAGAGCGGAACGGAGCGGATGGTGCGGACGTTTCCGGTTACGTCTTCGCCGATGGTTCCGTCGCCGCGGGTAATTCCGCGTTCGAGATGAGAGCTGCTTTTGGCTCCGGCGCGGTAGTGCAGGGCCATGGAGAGGCCGTCGAGTTTGTATTCGCAGACGTAGGAGATGTGGGCGGATTCGCCGGCCAGCTCGCGGGCGCGGCGGTCCCAGTCGCGCAGTTCGGCTTCGCTGTTTACGTTGTCGAGCGAGAGCATGGGACGCGAGTGCGGGACTTTGGCGAAGCCTTCTTTGGGCTTGCCGCCGACGCGCTGGGTGGGCGAGTCGGGCGTGACGAGTTCGGGATGCTGGGCTTCGAGGGCGATGAGTTCGCGCATCAGTTTGTCGAAGTCGGCGTCGGAAATTTCGGGCTCGTCGAGGCCGTAGTAGAGGTATTCGTGGTGCCGGATGGTTTCGCGGAGCTTTTCGATCCGGGTCTCTAGTGCCGCATCGCTCATGGAGAGGATTGTAACGAAGCTAGGGAGCTGATAGCTGAGAAGCGAGTGGCTGGTGAAGCGGGTAGCTAAAGAGCGGGAGGCCAGGCGAGTTCCAGCATTGGTGTACCGCGAAGAAAAGTGCAGGTCCCTCCGCTTCGTTCGCTGCGCTCGCTCCGGTCGGGATGACAACATTAAGAGGTCGGGGTACAGCAAGACTGAGCTGCTCTAAGAGCCGGTCCGCGCAATTATGCCGCCGTTTTACCAGCCGCACGATTTACCAGCTATGCTTGCAAGCAGTGGAGCCTGTTACACATTTTCTTACCGGAGCGTGCCTGGGGCGCGCGGGCTTTAATCGCAAGGCGGCGTATGCGACGCTGGCAATGACGCTGGCGGCTGAGGCTCCGGACCTGGATGTGCTCTGGGAACTTAAAGGTCCGGTGGCGGGGTTTCAGCATCATCGCGGGATTACGCACACTTTGATTGCGGC
This sequence comes from Acidobacteriaceae bacterium, assembly GCA_050746465.1. Lineage (GTDB taxonomy): Bacteria > Acidobacteriota > Terriglobia > Terriglobales > Acidobacteriaceae > Silvibacterium. The sequence continues at coordinate 7,218 of JBOGMA010000493.1, read as the reverse complement.
GCCGGTGATTGCGCTGGTTGTGGTGTTCGTGGTGTGGATGATTCACGAGATGCGTAAGAAGCCGCCGGCTGTGGCGCCGCGATGGGGGCTGCTGTGGTTTTTTTCGCTGATTGCGGTGCTGAGCCATTTGCTGCTGGACTACACGAACAACTATGGGCTGCGTCCTTTCTTCCCGTTCAATCCGCATTGGTACGCGGCCAGCATTGTTTTTATTTTTGATCCCGTTATTTTTTTGCTACTCCTCGCTTCTTTCTTTATGCCGTGGATTTTTGGGCTGGCGGATCGCGAGATTGGGGCGCGGCGGGTGCGGTTTCGCGGGCGGGGCTGGTCGATTGCGATGCTGGTGTTAATCGTGCTGTGGTGGTCGCTGCGGAATGCGGAGCATGGGCATGCGATGGAGCTGGTTCGCAACGGAGATTATGTGAATGAGCCGATTACGCGGATGGATGCGGAGCCCTCGATGGTTGACCCGTTTGCCTGGCAAGTGATTGCGGAGACGAAGGACTACTACCGGGTGATTGATGTGCACACGCTGCACAATGAGGTGGAGTCGGACTCGGCTGCGACTGTGTATAAGCCGGAGGTGACGCCAGCGGTGGCGGCGGCGAAGCAGTCTTACCTGGGACGAGTGTATCTGGACTGGTCGCAGTTTCCGCTGACGATGGATGTGGGCAACGCTCCGGCTGCGGGTGCTCCGCCGCCCAACCGGGGCTGGCATACGGTGGAGTTCCAGGATGTGCGGTTTGATGTGATTCCAGGCGGCGAGACCAGGGATATTCTTGCGGGATGGGTTTACATCGGGCTGGGCAATGAGGTGGAAGCGATGTACATGGGCGGGCGCGAGCAGAGGTGATTGCGAGCCGCAATTTATAATCACTCTGAGCCTATGAGCGATTCAAACGAAAAACAGAAGGTAGCCGCCGAAGATGTGAGGCGCGTGGCGGAGCTGGCGTATCTGGAGCTGACGGCGGAGGAAGAAACGCGGATGCAACGCGATCTCAACGCCGTGCTGGACTACATTGCGCAACTGAATGAGCTGGACACGTCTGCCGTGGAGCCGATGGCGCAGGTTGCCGAAGTGCTGGGCAACGCTCCGGGGTCGCTGCGGGCGGATTCGGCGCGTCCTTCGCTGGCGCGAGATGCGGTGATGGCTGCTGCTCCGGAGACGGACGGCGCATTCTTTAAAGTTCCTAAAGTGATTGAGCGCTAGCGCGCTGGAAGATTTCGAATGACGAAAACTGATACTGTGCTTCCTTCGATATATGAACTTCGCTCCGCGCTTGAGTCGCGCTCGGCTGCTGCTACAAAGGCGGCGAAGGCTTGCTTTGAACAGATTGACGCGGAGGACAAGACCGTCCACGCGTATCTGGCACTGGACCGCGAGGGCGCGCTGCGCAAAGCTGCGGAAGTTGATGCGGCTGCGGCGAAGGGCGAGGCTCTGGGCGTGCTGGCGGGAGTGCCGATTGGGATAAAGGACGTGCTGACGCAGGAGGGGCTTCCGGCGACGGCGGGATCGAAGATTCTGGAAGGATATCGACCTCCTTACACCGCGACGGCTGTGCGGCGACTTGCGGATGCGGGCGCGGTGCTGCTGGGGAAGCTGAATTGCGACGAGTTTGCGATGGGTTCGTCGAATGAAAATTCGGCTTATGGGCCGGTAAGGAATCCGCGTGCTACGGATCGCGTGCCCGGAGGATCGAGCGGCGGATCGGCGGCGGCGGTGGCGGCGCGCATGGCTGTAGCAACGCTGGGGACAGACACCGGCGGGTCGATTCGCCAGCCGGCTTCGTTCTGCGGAGTGGTGGGCGTGCTGCCCACATACGGACGGGTTTCGCGCTACGGGTTGATTGCGTTTGCATCGTCGCTGGATCGTGTCGGGCCGTTTGCGGCGAATGTGCGGGACGCGGCGACGGTGCTGGGCGTGGTCGCGGGGAACGATCCGATGGACGCTACGTCATCGAAGGAAGCGGTGCCAGACTACACGGCGGGAATGGATGCGGGCGTGAAGGGGCTGCGGCTTGGGGTTCCGGCAGAGTATTTTGCCGAGGGGCTGGATGCCGAAGTGCGCCGCGCCGTTGAAGCGACGATTGAGCAGTTGCGCGCGGCGGGAGCGGAGATCAAGCCGATTTCGCTGCCGCACACGCGCTACGCTGTGCCGACGTATTACGTGATTGCAACGGCGGAGGCGAGCGCGAACCTGGCTCGGTTTGACGGAGTGCGCTACGTGTATCGCGCGCCGGACTCAAACACGCTGGCGGCGATGTATCGGCGCTCGCGCGAGGGGGGATTTGGGCCGGAGGTGAAGCGACGGATTCTGCTGGGAACATACGTGCTGAGCGCCGGATATTACGACGCGTATTACAAAAAGGCGCAGCAGGTTCGGCGGCTGCTGACGAATGATTTTCTGAAGGCGTTTGAGCAGGTGGATGCGATTCTGACGCCGACGGCGCCTACGCCCGCGTTCAAGCTGGGCGAAAAGACGGACGACCCGATGGCGATGTATCTGGCCGATATCTACACGGTGACGGCGAGCTTGGCGGGAATCTGCGGGGTGTCGGTTCCTTGCGGCGAGTCGAGCGAGGGGCTGCCGATCGGGGTGCAGATTCTGGGAAAACACTTTGATGAATCGATGGTGTTCCGCGTAGGGCAGGCGGTGGAGAAGTTACAGCAATAGCTGACCGCCGAAGGAATTACCGACGCTCGTTGGCTCAGAAATTTTCGGAGTAGACACCCTTCGGCCTCCAGGCCGTCGACAGATCGTCGAGGGTGAATCCGCCCGCAGACTGCTTTGTCCTCGCGTAATGGTAGAGGGCGGCTAGAAACACCCCCTTTACGGCGGAGCTGATAACCGAGAGCAGCAGCCAGTAGACGACCGCCAAAGCGATGCCGCCAAACCGCGCAATGGGGCCCATTTTCCAGCCGAGAAAGAAGAACAGCACGCCGGGCAAGCTGAGGAGGGTGAAAATCAGCCCAAAGCTGAAACCGCCGGTCAGTTCTTCTCCCCAGGTCCGAGTGAAGAGTTGGGCTGAGCGCTCCAGGGCGTCGACAGGGCCCAGGTTTTCCGCGGCCAACACGGGCACGACAAAGTAGCAAGCCAGCGACCAGGCCACGCCGACAACGCTCGCGACGAAGCGGGCCAGCGGCTTGAGGCGGTCTTCCAGCATGCGCAGAGCAACCCCCACCGTGGCGGCGAGCACGGCCCATTGCAGGATTTTTCCCTTGCGCATCCAGGCAATGGCCAGACCGTCACTCACGGTGGCGCGACCTCCGGAGAGACGGTCTCCGGCGACGGCAACCAGAGCGACATTGAAGAAGACGACGATAAAAAAATTTACGACGTAGAAGAGGAAGATCCACGCCCACATTCCCGGAGTGGCCTGCTGAATGGGCTTGGGCCGCAGGCCTGCGAAGGTTTGAATGAAGAGCTGATCAGAAAACAGCAACGCGCCGCCGCTGAGAAGGAGCAGGGAAGCCGCTCCGCAAGCGAGCGCTGAGTAAATGGGCAGCCAGAGCATTTCCATGTCTGACCATAAAACGGCGAAACTTTGCTGCAACAGGTCCCAACTTCTCAGAATCCTGTCCATGGCGAACCCTCGGTGAGTTGCAGCTAATGCTACACCCGCGCTGGGTTTTCTCTTCCGACGAGGTATCCCGCGTGTAACCGCATGTCGCGCGATTCGAGAGTTGTGGAAAACGATATTGATTTAACGGATAAAATCGACTTGATACATACATTTAGACATGCAAAAACTTATCGGGATATTCCTGACTTTGCTTGCCCTCTGTTTTGCTCCTATTGCCCCTGCTCAGCAAGGCTTCATTCATACCTGGCAGGCGCGCGCGACCGCCACTCAGGCAGCGCAGCCGCACTGGGTGACGCCGCTGGCGACCACAACGCCGCGGCTGGAACAGGAGTTCCGGACCGACTTTGACCGCCAGCTTACCTCCGAGCGCACGACGACGTGGAACCTGGGAGCGGGCAAGGGGCTGGAACTGATTCCGGCACGGCGTATCGAACTGCTTTTGAATGTGCCGCCGTATCTCCGGCACAATTCTGCCGCGAAAGCTGGCTTTGCGGACACGGCGCTGATGATGAAGTACCGTATCTATGCGCGGAACGAGGAGCACGGCAACAGCATTGTCACGGTATTTTTCGGAGGGACCATTCCGACCGGGAGCTACTCCAATGGGGCGGCGGAGGCAACCGTGAGCCCGACGCTGGCTGTGGGTAAGGGCTTTGGGCTATTCGATGTTCAGTCGACGGCCGGGGTGACGATTCCGGTTGCGAACGCGGACACACTCGGGCGGCCGGTGGCCTGGAACACCGCTTTCCAGTACAAGACCGGGCCGCACTTCTTTCCTGAAGTGGAATTCAACACGACTTTCTACAACGGGGGGCCGCGTGATGGGAATGTGCAGAATTTTGTCACGCCGGGACTGGTGGGCCACTGGAAACTTCACCACCGGCTGGGCGTAACGCTGGGAGCGGGTATGCAGATCGCTACCTCCTCATATCATTCCTATAACCATGGACTGATTCTGTCCGCGCGGATGCCGTTCTGAGAGGCTGGAGCGGGGAAGTGCAGGTTCCCTTCGCCTGCGCTTAGGGCAGGCTCTCCACTTCGTTCGCGATGGCAAGATTCTTGAGCAAATTTCACCACAGAGAGCACAGAGGAATGCAGCCCTTCCACGTTTCTACTTCGGCGCGCCCTTCTGTTGGTCTGCTTTCATTCTCGCCAGCGCGTCGGCGATTTGCTTCTGCGCGTCGGCCATTTGTTTCTGGAACTCCGCGCTGTTGACTTTCTCCGCTGCGCGCGCGGCATCCTCCATCTGTTTTTTGAATTCCGGGCTGTTCATTCGGGCTGTAGCTTCGGAGATTTGTTTCTGCGCGTCCGCCATCTGCTTCTGGAACTCGGCGCTGTTCATCTCGGTCTGCGCTCGCAGCGCGGCCGTTTGCGCATCGCCAATCTGCTTTTGAAACTCGGCGCTGTTCACCTTCGCCGCAGCATCGATTTCCGCCTGGATTTTTTTCCGGAATTCCGGGCTGTTGAACTTTGCGGTGGCCTCCGCAATCTGCTTCTGCGCATCGGCCATCCTCTGCTGGAACTCGGCGCTATTGAACATCGTCTGCGCTTTCAGCGCCGCGGCTTGTGCGTCTTCTATCTGCTTCCGAAATTCCGGGCTGTTGATCTTTGTCTGGGTGGCGGCGATTTTCTTCTGCGCTTCGGCTAGTTGTTTTTCGATCCGGGCCCGCTCCGCTGGAGTCAGATTCCGCAACTGTCCGTTCGTAATCACAATTGGCTTTGAGATATGTGTTTGCGGAGATGTGGCCGGAGTTGGGGGCTGAGGCGTTTGCTGCAACACGAACGGGGCTGGTGGCACTGGAACGACGGCGGAAATTGCCGGAACGGGCGGCGTGGCCGGGACCTTCGTTCCGACAGGTATAGCCGGAGTAAGCGCCACAGGCTGTGCCGGAGCCATCGGAATTGATGGCGATAGCTTCGCCGGAGCGGGCGTTACAACCGGAACGGCCGGTGCGCTCACGTGAGCCGGAGGCGTTGGCGTAACAGGAGTGATCTGAGCCGGAGCAGAGGGCGCAACCGGAACAACCTGGGGCGGAGCGGGTGGCGGCGTGGGGACCTCCTGCGCCATTGCCGGAGTTAAATGGAACGTCGCCGCTACTAGCGCCGCAGCCAGCATGGCGGTTGCGCCTGCCGCTCCGCGAGCCAGTTTTGTCCGCAAACTCATTGTTGATTTTTCCCGAATCAATCGCATGACCCGTTCCTCCATTACATTTGCGTTGAAGAATCCCGCGGCGAGCGAGGGTTCCGCCTCGGCGGTTCCAACGATGCTCCTCGCCAGCCGCACCAGGCAGTCGGCATAGACGGCTTCTGACTCCATGGCCTGGGCAGCGACGGCATCGCAGGCCATTTCGCGAGTGGCGCGGATGCGGCGTTCGACGGCGTGGATCGCGGGATGCCATCTGAGAGGCAGGGCGGCCGCTTCACAGAGCAGGTTCATGCCGTAGTCGCGACGCCGGATGTGCGCCAGCTCATGGCAGAGCGCGGCACGCATTTCATCGTTGGAGGTCGCAGCAAAGTTTTCCGGCCAGAGCAGGACCGGGTTTGCCGCACCTACAATTACGGGACCGGCGATTGCGTCCGATTCCCGGATTTCCGGAACGGATACGCGCACGCGTTCAGCGCATTCGATGAGGAACGCGTGCCGGCGCTCATCGGGCACGGCGCTGCGGGAATTCGCGACCAGACGACGAGCCGCTCGCCAGGCCAGCGTAATCCGCAACAGGCCCCACAGCGCGAGTGCTAGCCATAGCCCCACAATCGACTGAGCCATGGCCGCGTTTACGCTTACCCGGTGCACGGATTGGGACAGCGCGGCAGCGATGACTGAAAGCCGATTGGGCGCTTCGCTCGCGGTGGCTTCGTGACCGGAACTGTGTGAGTTGGTTGGCAGGAGCGAGGCAGCGGTGGCGCTCTGAGCCGCGGGATAGGAGGCTGCGGCCGGGCTGTAAGGCGCGGCGGAGGCAGCATTCCAAATCCCCGAGGCATTCGCAGTTGCGGAAGGAATTACACCGCGCAGCGGCAGCAACAGTCCCAGCGCCAGTACCGCAAGCCATACGCGATGCTGGGCCGCCGGCCCGGGCTTGCACATTTTTAGCAGCAGCCATGCGCCCAGCGCCAGCACGGGGAGCTGCCAGAACGCATTCGCCAGATATTCAATCGCCATCCGCTCCATATACGGTTCTCCTTCCGGCTATTCCCTATTTGCCGATCCTTGCTCTTTCAATTTCTTCGCGCTCTTTCAATTTCTTCGCCAGCCGCGCCAGTTCTTCCGCGCTGATCTGTCGGGAATCCACCATGGCCATCAGCAGGGCCTCGCTGGAGCCGCCGAACATGCGGCCGACGAGGTCCCGGAGCGCGCCGCCGACGGCGCGTTCGCGGCTTACGATGGGCTCATACCGAAAGGCCCGTCCGGCCTGGATGCGCTTGACCTTCTTTTTACGCCACAGGACGTTGAGCATGGTTTGGACGGTTGTATAGGCGAGATCGCCGCACAATTTCGGTTGCACTTCGGTCACCGTGCCGCCGCCCTGCTCCCAGAGCACCTGCATGATTTCAAGTTCGAGAGGGGTTAGCGTTTCGCGTCCTTTCTGTCCCATGGTCCGATTCATCTCCTAAAGCGTTCGTAGTAGCCTTT
>JBOGMA010000492.1:0-5585 GCA_050746465.1 Acidobacteriaceae bacterium | reverse complement strand
CCTCCTCCGTTGGAAATGGAGATGGCGACCATGACGGGAACGCGGCGCTCGGCAATGAGCGAGTCAAGCGTGGTAAAGAGCAGCGGGTCCGGGCCGTCGGCGCCGACGATGAAGGGCGCGGCTGTGCCGGGGCGGTACTGCTTAGGGACGTACACGGTAACGCGGCGGGTGTAAGGCGCGGAATGGCTGGTGGTGACGATCAGCTTTGCGGGATTGTGGGGGTCGGGAGTGCCGAAGGTTCCGGGTGTGCGCGCAATGCCTGGGTAGTATTTGCTGTCAGCCGAGTTCAGGAAAAAGGTGTAGACGGTTCCGTGAGGAATGTCCGAGTGAGGAAGCGTTTCTGGCGCGGGAGGATGCGTGGGGCCGAGGATAAAATTGCCGTCTTGATTGCTGGGAGGCACGGCGCCATCGGGTAGTTCTGTAGCGAGGACAAAGCCGGGCGTGTGGGGATCGCGTGTGGGCGGAACGGGGTGATGCGGATGAGTCTGCACATGCGCCAAAGAGCACGCGAGGAGAAGAATCAGGGCGGAAGAAAGCAGGGAGTGGCGCATTCGATCAGCGACAAGCCTCGATGCAAAGTATATATGGTGTGACGTTCGGAGCCAGGTAGTGTCTCAATTTGACTTTTTGGCTTGCTCGGCCATTTCTAATTTCTCCGCTTCGGCAATCAGTTCATCGGCCTTAGCGGTTAGGCGATCCGCTTCACCTTTTAGCCTCAGGGCTTCGGCCCGCAAGCTGTCCGACTCCTGTACGGGACGGCGCACCGCTTGTGTGCTCCAGCGTGTCATGCCAGCCATACTACTACGCTGCCTACAGCCAGAGTTTCTTGACGGGCGTCCAACCGGGCAGCTAACCTGTATTCGCATACGAAGGGTGCGACCGGTCTGCGGAAAGGGATTATCCCGCCTTCTTGTTCGATGTTTTCGTACAATCCACTCTCTTCTTGCCTGATGAAGCGGACCGCGGGCACATAAAGAAGGAGTGAGTATGTCTATTCGCGAACTACCCGCGCGTCCCAATCTTGAACATTTGAAGAACCAGGCTCGCAAGCTGCTCAGGCAGGCGCTTGCGTTGGATGCTGAAGCGACTGCGCGCTTTGCGGCTGCCGGGGTCTCGTCATCCCCGCCGAAACTTGCGGCCGCGCTGCACGTGATCGCGCGCGAGCATGGGTTTGATACGTGGCCGGCGTTGAAGCTGCACGTGAGTGTTGGGTCAGAGGACCCGGCGGAGGCATTGGCGGCGGCGATCCAGGCGAACGATGCGAAGGTGGTGCGGGAAGTTCTTGAGCGACATTCGTCGCTGCGGGAACACATTGACGAGCCGCTGGAGGGGATTGGTTTCGACTCGCCCGCTTTGCTGGGAGCTGTCCACAGGAACAATCGTGAAATGGTGGATGCGCTGCTGGATGCAGGCGCGGATATCAATACGCGGTCGCGGTGGTGGGCGGGCGGCTTTGGCGTGCTCGACTCCGCGGGGCAGCAGATGGCGGAGCACCTGATCGCGCGCGGAGCGACGGTGGACATTCATGCGGCGGCACGGCTGGGCACGCTGGATCGCGTGCGTGAGTTGCTTGAGCATGATCCGGAGCTTGTGCATGCACGCGGCGGCGATGGGCAACTGCCGCTGCATTTTGCGGCGACGGTAGAGATTGCTTCGCTGCTGGTCGAATATGGCGCGGAGATGGATGCGCGGGATATCGATCATGAGTCAACCGCTGCGCAGTATATGGTTTGCGCGCGGCAGTATATGGGGTGGCGCGAGCCGTACCGGCATGACGTGGCGCGGTTTCTGATTTCGCGCGGCGCGCAGACGGACATTTTGATGGCGTCGGCTATTGGCGACGTAGTGCTGGTGGAGCAGATTCTGAACAATGATCCGGAAACCATTCGGACGACGGTGACCGAGCGGTCGTTTCCGAAACGTGACCCGAGGTCGGGCGGCAGCATTTATTTTTTTGGCTTTGGAATGACGAAGTCGCCGCACATGATCGCGCGTCAGTTTGGGCATACGGCGGTTTTTGATCTGCTGATGCAGCGGAGCGCGCCGTGGCTGCGGCTGGTTCAGGCGGCGGAAACGGGGAACGAAGAGTTCGTTCGCGAAATTGTGCGGAAGCATCCCGGCCTGTTCACTCGGCTGAGCGCGAATGCCGCGCGGCGGATTATCGGCACGGCGTTACGTAGCAATGCTCGTGCGGTGGAATTGCTTCTGGAGCAGGGCTGGCCCGCGAATCCCGCACTCGACAACGGCCAGACCGCACTGCACTTTGCGGCCTGGCACGGTAACCTCGGTATGGTTCGCGCGCTTTTGGGGCACAACGCGGACGTGAACGTGCTTGAGACGGAGCATGGAGGCAGTCCGCTGGAGTGGGCGCTGCACGGGTCGGTGCATAGCTGGGAGCGTGAGAAGGGAGACTATCTGGCGGTGGCGCGGGCGCTGCTTGCGGCTGGGGCGACGGTCCCGAACCTGGAGCATCCGCTGGAGGGCAGCGATGAGGTTCTGGAGGTGGTGCGGCGGTATGAGTAAGGGTTGATCCCATGTCTCTTCGAGACATTTGCACCCGGCGTCGATCCCATGTCTCTTCGCGATCCTTTGACAAGCTCAGGACAGGCGATGGGGCACCCGGCTATGCGGCACCCCGAAACGGCCGAGAGACGACGAGGCGAACCGCAGGTCCTTCACTTCGTTCAGGATGACAGATTTGGGTAATTGAAGCTGACGTGGCGCGCGGATGGGCGGGCGTGCTATTTCTCAGATATGGCGAATTCCTCGATTGACCCTCGTTATCCTATCGGCCCGCATCCGAGTCCGGAGTCTGTGGATGTGGCGCGTGTTTCTGAGTACATTGCCGGAATTGCGGCTCTGCCGGAGAATCTGCGTTCGGCGGTGGAAGACCTGAGCGGCGCGCAGCTCGACACCCCGTACCGCGAAGGCGGATGGACGGTTCGGCAGGTGGTGCATCATGTTGCCGACAGCCACATGCACGCGTATCTGCGGATGAAGCTGGCGCTGACGGAAAGCTGGCCGGTGATTGCGCCTTACAAGGAGAAGCTGTGGGCGGAGATGCCGGACTCGCGGACGCTTCCGGTGGAGGTTTCGCTGGAGCTGCTGGAGCCGCTGCATCGGCGGTGGGTGGCGATGTTGAAGGCGATTCCGGCGGGGGACTGGGAGCGCGGGTATACGCATCCTGAGCGGGGACGGGTGACTCTGCTGCAGGCGGCGGCGCTGTATGATTGGCACTCGCGGCACCACGTGGCGCATGTGATGGAGTTACGAAAGAGCAGAGGCTGGTAGGAAATCGCTTGCGGCGCGGGGCGCGCTGCTGCTATTGATCGAGGCGATGCCCCCTGCCGCTATTGAGGCCGCTGCCGGCGAGCTGGCCCGCGCTCTGGAACAGTTTTTCGCCGAGTATCCGCGGGCGACGGTAGCCGAGGACGGCCATGTTCTGTTCGACATGGCGACGGCGCAATTTTCCATTTCAACTGAACAGGGACGGTGCCTGCTGCACCTTTGGTCGGACGAGCGCAATCTGGTGCGCACGGTTTGCGGCCTGAAGGCGCGGAAGGATTCGCTGCGGCTGGAGACGCGGCGTTTTGGGCAGGCGAAGCCGCAGGTGCTGGAACTGGCGGCGAATCGCGATCGGAGGGTGCCGTCGTCTCGGGATTCGTCGCGAGGGAAGTATTTGCGCGTGCTGGATCGCATGCTGGGGCGGGAGTTTCCGGATTGGAAAGCAGAGCGGATGCGGACGGCGGCGGACCTGGAAAACAGCTTTGGGCCGGCGTACGCGCGAGGCATGATGCTGAAGGGAACGGCGGCATGGGCGGTGATTGGAGTGAATGTGGATGAGCCGCAGAGCACGGTGGATGGGATTCTGACGCTGGGGGTTCTGTGGCTGGCGTATTGCCGCGAACATGGGGATGGGCGGCGGCTGTTTGAGGGGCTGAAAGTGGTGGTTCCCGTGGGGACGGGGGCAACGGTGCGGGCGCGGATGGCGTGGCTGAACGAAAAGCTAGCCAAGTGGGAGCTGTATGAGCTGGACGAGCGCGCGGAGCGGCTGGAGCGCGTGGATGTGCGGGACTGCGGGAATCAGAGCGCGGAGCTGGTGCATGCGTTCCATCCTGACTCGGCGCTGGAACGGAGCCGGACGGCGGTGGATCGGGTGCTAGGGTTGCTGGGGCCGGGGATGCGGGCGGCGACGGAGGTTCGGGCGAGGGCGGCGGCGGAGATTGGGTTTTTGCTGCATGGGCTGGAGTTTGCGCGGGTGCGGAGCGGGTTTGCGCGGGGATCGTTTGCGCGGGAAGACGAGATCAGCTTTGGCGCGGGGGCGAATGAGACTCTACTGACGGCTGAGAACGAGGAACTGTTCTGTGAGTTGGCGCAGAAGCTGTTTGAGAGTCGTCATGCGGAGGGGTCGGTGCGCAACGCGCTGTATCGCTTGCAGCCTGAGCGGTGGCTGGAGTGCTGTTTGCGGCGGGATGTGGCGGAGATTGAGCCGGGGCTGCGCGGGGATGTGGTGTATTCGCAGGTTCCGGCATTTGCGGCGGGAGACCGCGGGATGCTGGATTTGCTGGCGGTGACGCGCGAGGGGCGGCTGGCGGTGCTGGAGTTGAAGGCGGATGACGATTTGCATCTGCCGTTTCAGGCGCTGGATTATTGGGCGCGGGTGCGGCAGTTGCATCGCGAAAAGGCGTTTGAGAAGCATGGATATTTTCCGGGGATTGAGCTGTCGGAGCAGGCTCCGCTGCTGTATTTGATTGCGCCGAGTTTAAGGATTCATCCCTCGACCGACACGGTGCTGCGGCATTTTTCGCCGGAGGTTCCGTGGGAGGTGATTGGGTTGAATGAGGACTGGCGGAAGCGGCGGAAGGTGATTTTACGGAAAAGAGGGCAGGGTTTAGGGACCAGGGAGCAGGCGATAGGCAATAGGCAATAGTCAGAGCTTGTGCTGGGTGGCGGGGATTAGAATTATCCGGTCATGGCAAAGAGATCCAGTGTTCGCGAGGAAAAGGGATTGTCGGCAGAGCAGCGCAAAGAGCTGCTTGCAACGTTGAAGGCCCGCTTTGAGAAAAACGTGAGCCGCCATAAAGGCATGGAATGGGCCAAAGTGCAGGCGAGGCTGGATGCGACTACTGGGAAACTGTGGTCGCTGCATGAGATGGAGAGGACGGGCGGCGAGCCGGACGTTGTCGGGTTCGACAGGACGACGGGCGAGTACGTTTTTTATGATTGCTCGGCAGAGAGTCCCAAGGGGCGGAGAAGCCTTTGCTATGACGGCGAAGCGTTGGAGGCGAGGAAGGAATTTAAGCCGAAGGACAGCGCTGTGAATATGGCAGCTGCGATGGGGATTGAGCTTCTTACGGAAGAAGAATATGGGGAGTTGCAGAAGCTGGGCAAATTTGATTTGAAAACGTCGAATTGGTTGAATACTCCTGCGGAAGTGAGAAAACTGGGCGGAGCGATTTTTGGGGATCGGCGGTATGACAGGGTGTTCACGTATCACAATGGCGCGGAATCGTATTATGGGGCGCGGGGATTCAGGGGAGTGGTGAGAGTGTAACCTTCCCCACACAAGCTGCGCTTGTGTGGGC
>JBOGMA010000491.1:0-9908 GCA_050746465.1 Acidobacteriaceae bacterium | reverse complement strand
CGGCAGAAGTGCCCGTGCTGAGTTCGTCTGCGGCAATTGAGCCGGGGATTTTCGGCGTTTTCCGGCCCGTGCTGTTGTTTCCGGAGGGAATTCCGGAGCGGCTTTCGGCAGAACAGATGCGTGCGATTGTGGCGCACGAGATGTGCCATGTGCGGCGGCGCGACAATCTGACGTTCGCAATTCACATGGTCGTGGAGACGCTGTTCTGGTTTCACCCCATGGTCTGGTGGATTGGATCACGGTTGATTGAGGAACGCGAACGCGCCTGTGATCAGGCCGTGGTGCAGGCGGGCAGCGAGGCACAGGTATATGCCGAAGGGATTCTGAACGTCTGCAAGTTTTATGTTGAGTCTCCGCTGGCTTGTGCGTCGGCGTAACAGGATCGGAGCTGAAGCAGCGGATTGTGCGGATCATGTCCGGACAATGCGTTCGGAAACTGGGCGTGCGGCGGAAGGCGCTGCTGGGAGTGGCATGCGTACTGGCGCACGCACAAAATACATTGGTCGGCGCCCGGAATACCTTTTCCTATGATCGTGTCGTGGATCGCCCAACAGCCGGAAGTTGGTGGGCGCACCATTGTGGACAGGACGGGACTGCACGGGAAGTATGACTGCCATGTTTCCTGGGCGCTTGAAGACACCGGTGCTCCCGGTCCGTCATTCTTCACGGCGGTCCATGAGCAGATGGGCTTGGAGCTTCGACAAAGACGTGGACCGGTGGAAACAATTTTCGTCGATCACATCGAACAGCCTTCACCAAACTAGATGGTCGTGTCCATCTCCGGTTCACGAGGCTCCACGGCCATCGGCGCGGCGAAGGTGTATGCTTTCGAGCAAAAGGTTTTGCCCAGACAATTGGCCGGCTAGCTGAAAGCGGCTCCGGGAGAGGAGCAGTGCGGATGATGGGAATAAGCAGAAGAGCGCTGTTGGGAGGGGTCGCCGGGTTGGCGCTGGGAGTTATGGTCTGCGGGCAGACATGGGCGCAGGCGCCAGCGGCAAAGGGCGGTATCGTGGGGACGTGGCAAGGGACGCTGCATGCTCCCGGCGGGCACGATCTGCGCACGGTGCTGAAGGTTACGAAGGATGATAAAGGCGCGCTACATGCGATGTTCTACAGCATCGACCAGAGCGGGCGGGGGATTGCGACGAGTTCTGTGAGCTTTGACAATGGCGCTCTAAAGTTTGGGATCGACCCCTTCAGCCTGACTTACGAAGGGAAGGTGTCGGCGGACGGGAACTCCGTCAGCGGGACGGTCACGCAGGGCGATCATCCACTCCCGCTGGTGCTCGAGCGGACGACGCCGGAGACGGCGTGGACGATACCTGCGCCTCCGCCGAGGATTCCGCCGATGCCGGCTGATGCGCACCCGACGTTTGAAGTGGCGACCATTAAGCCAACGAAGCCGGATGAGAAGCGGACTTATTTGATCTGGCGCGGTGCGGACATGCAGGTGGTGAATTTCTCGCTCAACGATCTGGTTATGTTCGCCTACAACATGCAGAAGAAGCAGATCGTTGGCGGTCCGGACTGGATGGCCACCGACAAGTTCGATATCGACGCGAAGCCGGATATTCCGGGGCAGCCGAACGACGAGCAGTTGAAGGGCATGTTGCAGAAGCTGCTGGCGGACCGGTATGCGCTGAAGTTCCACAAAGACCAGAAAGAGATGTCGGCGTATGTGCTGGTAGTCGGCAAGAGTGGGCCGAAGATGAAGCAGAACACCAGCAACCCGAAAGGGCTGCCGGGGCTGTTCTTTGGACCAATTGGCACGCTGCACGTGATGAACGCGACCATGGGAGACTTCACCCACCTGATGCAGTCGACGGTGCTGGACCGGCCGGTGGTGGATAGGACGGGGCTTACGGGGCGGTGGGATTTCACTCTGAAGTGGACTCCGGATGAGTCGCAGTTTGTGGGGATGGGGGTGAAGATACCTCCGCCGTCCGCTGATGCGGCGAATGCGGCTCCACCGCTGTTCACGGCAATCCAGGAGCAGTTGGACCTGAAGCTGGAAGCGCAGAAGACGCAGGTGCCGGTGCTGGTGATCGATCACGTCGATCACCCGTCGCCGAATTAAATCGAGCGTCGACCTGTGGAATGATCGACCGTATTGTTGGATGGCTGCGTCCCTTGAGGACGGGGCGGATGCCGAACCGTTCAGAGGTATGCCCAGAATAGTGATGCGGATGCGCTGGTTTCGAGCACGGCTGTGGGTGTGTGCGCTGGCATTCCTGCTGGTGGCGGCGAGCGCGTGGGCGACGGAATATCACGGGCAGGTGTTTGTGCGCGGCGTGCCGGTGCCAGGCGCGACGGTGACGGTGGCGCAGGACGGGCAGCGATTTTCGACCGTTACGGATGAGCAGGGGGTATACGAGTTTCCTGATTTGAAGGACGGCGTGTGGAAGATTGAGATCCAGATGCGCGGGTTCGCCACGGTGAAGAGCGAGGTGACGGTGGGGCCGAATCTGCCGCAAGGGAAGTTCGAGCTTACGATGCTGGGACTGGAGCAGATGCTTGGGCAGGCGAAGGTGAAGACACCTGAGGCGATGCTGAATCCCCAGCTTGCGAGCCGAGTGAAGCAGAACTCAGCGGAGGTCCCGCCGATGCCGCCGCCCGCAGACGACACCAATGAGCAGGCGGCTGATGGGCTGTTGGTGAACGGGAGCGACAGCAACGCGGCGACGTCGAAGTATTCGCTATCGCCGGCGTTCGGCAACAAGAGGCCGCGGACGCGCGGGCTCTACACTGGCGGATTTGCGAGTGCGGTGAGCAATTCGACATTCGATGCGCGGCCATATTCGCTGACCGGGTTCGAGCTACCGAAGGCGGTGTACAGCCGGGTGATCGCGGGTGTGTCGGTGGGAGGCCCGCTGATGATTCCGCACCTGTTTTATAACGGGCCAACTTTCTTTGTGACCTATCAATGGACACGGGACAGCGTGGGTAACACGATTCCGGCGCTGGTGCCCGATGCGGCGGAGCGCAGCGGAGACCTGACGGGGCTGACGAATGTTCTGGGGCAGCCGGTGACGATCTACGATCCGGCGACGGGGCAACCGTTCACTGGGCCCATTCCTGTGAGTCCGCAGGCGCAGGCGCTGCTGAATCTGTACCCGCTGCCGGATATTGCGGGCAATACGCGCTACAACTACGAGACCGAGACGCTGAGCCATACGCATTCCGATGCTCTGCAGTTTCGGCTGGACAAGCAACTGGGGCGGAGAAATCAGTTGAACGGCGGGTTCGGGTTCCAGAGCTCGCGGGCAGATGCGGAGAATGTATTCAAGTTTGTGGATGCGACGGACACGCTGGGAATTGATGCACATGTGAACTGGTCGCACCAATTCAACCACAATATTTTTGCTGTGTTGGGGTATCACTTCACGCGGCTGCGGACGCTGGTGCGGCCGGAGTTCGAGCACCGTGAGAACATTTCGGGGAACGCGGCGATTACGGGCAATGACCAGGACGCGAAGAACTGGGGTCCGCCGTATCTGAATTTTTCGAGCGGCATTGTTGCGCTGAATGATGCGAACAGCAAATTCAACCGCAATCGCACGGACGCGTTCTCGCTGAAGCTGCAGAAGATGCAGCGGCGGCACACCATCACGTTCGGCGGCGATTACCGGAAGCAGGAGTTCAACGAATACACGCAGGCCGATCCGCGGGGGACGTGGTGGTTTACGGGCGCGGCGACGGCTGCACCGGGAAGTCCGGCGGCGAGTCCGGGCGCTGTGACGACGAGCGGATCGGACCTGGCGGATTTTTTACTGGGGATCCCGGACACGAGCGCGGTGGCGTTTGGGAATCCCGACAAGTATTTCCGGCAGCCGGCTTATGACGCATACGTGACGGATATTTTCCGGGCACAGCCGAATTTGACGATCAATGCGGGAGCGCGGTGGGAGTACGGTGCGCCGATGACGGAGTTATATGGCCGGATGGTGAACCTGGATGTGGCGCGGGGATTCACGACAGCCGCGCAGGTGCTGGCGAGCGATCCGAAAGGGCCGGTGACGGGGGCGAAGTATCCGGCATCGCTGGTGCGGCCGGACTGGTTAGGATTTGAGCCGCGAGTGGGAATATCATGGCGGCCGATTCCGGCGTCGACGCTGGTGGCGCGGGCAGGATACGGAATTTATGACGACACTTCGATCTATCTTTCCAGCGCGGAGATGCTGGCGCAGCAGTCGCCGTTGTCGAAGAGCGTGCGGGTGGCCAACAGCAACACGTGTCCGCTGACGATGGCGAACGGGTTCATCAACTGCGCGGGGGTGACGGAGGATACCTACGCTGTGGACCCGAACCTTCGGGTTGGATACGCGCAGGTGTGGCAGGTATCGCTGCAGAAAGATTTTCCCGGAGCGCTGGTGATGATGGTGCGGTATTCGGGCGTGAAGGGAACGCGTGGGACGCAGGAGTTTTTGCCAAATACTTATCCGATTGGGGCGGTGAATCCATGTCCATCGTGTCCCAGAGGATTTGTATATCGCACCTCAAACGGCAATTCGACGCGGGAGGCGGGCGAGGTGCAGGTGCGGAGAAGGCTGCGGGGCGGACTCACGGCATCGGTAGATTACATCTGGTCAAAGTCGCTGGATGACGATTCGCTGGTGGGCGCAACCGGACACGTGGAGGCACAGGCGGCGATGGCAGCGCCGGAAGATTCAAATTCGAGCGCGAGTACGAACCCAACGATCGCGCAGAACTGGCTGGACCTGAGTGGGGAACGCGGGCTCTCGACGTTCGACCAGCGAAACCTGGTGAAGGCGGAGGTCCAGTACACAACTGGGATGGGGCTGACAGAGACGCTGTTGAGCGGGTGGCGCGGCGCGTTGTTCAAACAGTGGACGGTGATGACGAAATTGACGGCGGGCAGCGGATTGCCGGAGACGCCGACATTTCTTGATGTGGTGCCGGGAACGGGCGTGACGGGACCGATCCGCCCCGATGTGACGGGTGCGCCGCCCTACTCCGGGGGAGCGGGATATTTTCTGAATGCGGCGGCCTATGCCGCACCCGCGGCGGGCCAGTGGGGCAATGCGCGGCGGAATTCCATTATCGGACCAGATGAGTTTTCGCTGGACGGCGCGCTGGCGCGGACGTTCCGCCTGAGGGGCACGAAGGACCTGGATGTGCGGGTGGATGCGACGAATCCGCTGAATCATGTGACGTACACGACGTGGAATTCGGTGGTGAACAGCAGGACTTTCGGGCTGCCGGCGTCGGCGAATCCGATGCGGAGTTTGCAGGTGACGGCGAGGCTGAGGTTCTGACGATGGGCAGCGTGGGGCGAGCGGCGAAGTTTTGGGCATTGGCCGCACTGGTGTGCGCGGCGTGGGGCGTGGGTCCACACGCACTCTTCGCGCAAACTGTGGGCACGAACGCGCAGGCAGGGCAGAAGGGGAGTTACACGCTGAAGGTAAACTCGCAGCTTGTAGTGGAAACGGTGGTGGTGAAGGACAAGGAGGGCCATTTTGTTCCGGGGCTGACAGCGAAGGACTTTAGCGTGGAAGAAGACGGCGTTCCGCAAACCGTGCGAATTTTTGAGCATCAGGCGCTGGCGATGAAAAGCACACCGCTGCCGGTGACGCCGACCGATGAGGAACACATCACGCTCTACCAGCGGCTGGTGAGAACGCAGATTGCGCCCGAGATTCCGGGGAAAACGCAATACAGCGGACATCGCCTGCTGGTGTTTTATTTCGACATGACAGCGATGCCGCCGGACGATCAGTATCGGGCGCTGCGGGCGGCGGAGAAGTTTGTGCGGACGGAGATGACGCCCGCGGACCTGATCGCGATCATGCGCTACCAGGGCGGGTCAGTGGATGTGGTGCAGGACTTTACGGCCAATCGCGATCGCCTGCTGAGCATTCTGGAGACGATGGTTGTGGGCGAGGGACAGGGGTCGGCGGAGTCGATTGACGACGCGAGCAGCGCCGATACAGGAGCAGCATTCGGACAGGACAACAGCGAATTCAACATCTTCAATAACGATCGGCAGCTTTCGGCGCTGATGACTGCGGCGAAGATGCTGAGCAGTTTGAGCGAAAAGAAATCGCTCATCTATTTTGCCAGCGGGTTGCGGATGAGCGGACTCGACAACCTGGCGCAACTGCACGCGACCATAGACGCGGCGGTGCGGGGAGGAGTGTCGTTCTGGCCGGTGGATGCGCGTGGCCTGGTTGCGGAAGCGCCGCTGGGGGATGCGACGCAGGGCTCGCCGGGGAACCAGGGGATGTATTCGGGCGCGGCAGAGCAGGCGGCCACGCAGCAGTTCCAGCAGTCTCAGGACACAATGTATTCGCTGGGCGCCGATACGGGCGGCAAGGCACTGTTCGATAACAATGACTTGACGCAAGGGATTGTCAACGCGCAGAAGGCGGTTGAGGATTACTACATTGTCGGATACTACACGACGAACACCGCGCAGAACGGCCACTTTCGCAGGGTGAAGATCAAAGTGGATTCGCCGCTGGCGGCAAAGCTGGATTACCGGCAAGGATATTACGCGAACAAGACCTTCAACAAATTTACGGATGCGGACAAAGAGCGGCAGTTGGAGGATGCACTGATGCTCGGGGATCCGATCACGGATCTGACGATCGCTATGGAGATTGACTATTTCCAGCTCAACCGGGCCGAGTATTACGTGCCCATTATCGTGAAGATTCCGGGGCACGAACTGGCGTTGGCGAAAAAGTTTGGCGCGGAGCATACGCTCATCGATTTCGTGTGTGAGGTGAAGGACGCGACCACCGGAATGACGATGAGCAATGTGCGGGATTATGTGAATATCAAGCTGTCCGACGCGACGGCGACGCAGTTGGCACACCGGCCAGTGGAATACGATTCCGGATTCACGCTGTTTCCCGGCAAATACACGGTTAAATTTCTGGCGCGAGACGATGAGACGGGACGTATCGGCACGTTTCAGACTCAGTTCACAATCCCGGACCTGAACAAGGTGACGACACGTGTCGCGCTGAGCTCCGTGGTGCTGAGCAGCCAGAAGGTAAACGTGAACGACGCACTCTATAACGCCACGCGCGGCAAGAAGCAGGAAAAGGACGATGCGGCGAATCCGCTGGTACAGAATGGGCGGAAGATGATCCCAAGCGTCACGCGTGTCTTCGATATCGACCGCCCGATGTACGTCTACCTGCAAGCTTATGAGCGCGACAAGGCGGGCGTGAGGAACGCGGCGGAATCAGCGTCTGGGCCGGCGTCGACGCCGTTGTTTGCTTATGTGAGCTTCTATCGCGGCCAAAAGCTGGCCATGGAGACGCAGCCAATTGCAGTATTGCCGGAGCCCACGACGCGGCTGGGCGTGGCGCCGCTCAGCTTTCAGGTACCACTTGGCAAGCTGAAAGCGGGCCAATACCAAATTCAGGTCACCGTGCTCGATCCGGCCAATCATCGCGCGGCATTCTGGCAGGGATCCGTAATGCTGGTGCCGTAGCGGGTGCTCTGCTCAAGCCATTGACACTGTCTAGTGTGGGAAATGGAAGCCCTGCGCATCATGCTGCTCCAGAGGCGAAGTCAATCTATGCAATCACCGACAGGTTTTCGGAGTTTCCTGTTCCGACTACCTTCGAACCGGAGCCTTTCATTTTCTTTTCGATGGCGGGAGGAGCTCAATCACCACGATACGGAACAAAGACCGAGGTCGTCTGGCGCCTTAGGGATTTGAATCGCCTCCATCTTTGGATGGATGCGGGTGCCTTTCCTGGCTCCGTAAGATGGTCACTCACAATGGAACAACGCACCCAGAACGCGGCAAAATCGTCGCTCGCGCTGGATATGTTGCCGTCGGCAAAACCTATCTGCCTGTAACAACAACGCGTTAAGGAGAACTATGCCCCACGTCGCACTTCCTGAAGGAGTTCCCGGCATTAGCGGAGGATTCGCCTTTCGTCCTGAAACCGCAAAACCGATGCGCGAACTTGCGCACGTCCTGCTGCACGAGCCGGGAAGCCTCACACCGGGCGAGCGCGAATTGATCGCGACCTATGTCTCGTCGCAGAATGACTGCTATTTTTGCGAAACAAGCCATGGAGCGGCTGCCGCCTGTCACCTCAACAGCCCGGAAATAGTGAAGCAGGTTAAGGGCGACTTTGAGAAAGCAGCCATCTCTCCCAAACTAAAAGCCCTGCTCGCCATCGCTGGGGAGGTCCAGCAGGGCGGCAAGAACGTGACCACCGAAGACGTAGCCAAGGCTCGCTCACTCGGAGCGACCGATCTCGAAATCCATGACACGGTGCTGATCGCCGCTGCTTTCTGCATGTACAACCGCTATGTTGATGGGCTGGACACATGGCAGCCCCGCGACGAATCAATGTATGCCGAGATGGGTCGCCATCTGGCTGAGCATGGGTACAACAAGCCGTCGCGATGAAGTGATTGGTCTATATGGCAAACAACTCCGATCACATCGGAATATATCCCGAAGAAAGCCTGCACTATCCTGGCTGGCGCGTCGTGTTCATCTGCCAGCTTGGCGTGCTGTCTGGCATCGCCACCATTTTCTTCACCCTGTTCACGCTTTTCATCGGGCCATGGCAGCATGACTTTGGATGGAACAGGGAGCAGATATCGCAGGCATTCAGCCTCGCCGCCATTACCGTCGCAATCTGCTCACCCATCATGGGCAGGCTGCTCGACCGTTTTGAGCCGCGGAAGCTCATTGCCGGGATGATGGTCGCTTTCGGTCTGGGGTTTGCTTCGCTGGCTTGGCTGACTCCGCAGCTAGGCCGGTTCGAGGTCACGGCGGTATTCATTGGAATCGCAGGCACCGGAACTTACCAGCTCGGCTATGCCCGCATTGTAGCCGGTTGGTTTGAGCGTCGTCTGGGAATGGCATTGTCTGTCGTCGTTGCAGGCTCCGGCGTCGGGTCCCTCTTCATCCCGCCTCTGGTGCAACACGCCATCACTGTCTATGGGTGGAGACCGACCATCCTCATCCTGTCGCTATTGCCGCTGCTCGTGGGAGCGCCGCTCACGTTCTTCTTTGCGCCTTCGCCATCCGCCCACCCTGTACCCAAATCTGTTATTTCTTCACCTAGCGAAGACAAGGGAACTCCATGGAAGCGGGCGCTCGCAACACGGAGTTTCTGGTTGATCGTGCTGGGTGTTGGCTGCATGTCTCTGGCCGAAAACGGAGTGCTTGTGCATCTGGTGCCGATGCTGAGCGATCGCGGGCTGAAGGCCGAAGATGCGGCCTTTATCGTGTCCATCCTTGGCGGCTCAGCCGTGGCCGGCCGGCTGCTCCTTGGCTGGATTCTCGACTATCTTGAAGGCGCCGGCGTCGCCATGGGCGCTCTGCTGCTTGCGGCCAGCGGCATCTTCCTTCTCGGCCATGCGCAATCGTTTCACGCCGCTGCGCTGGCTTCGCTGGTCGCGGGATTGGGAATGGGCTGCGAATACGACCTGATTCCCTACATGCTCAAGCGATACTTCGGCATGAAGTCGTTTTCCACCTTGTACGGACTTTCCTACAGCGTATATGCGGTCGCCGGAGGGACCGCCCCCCTGTTGCTCGGCTACGTCTACGATGCTACAGGTTCCTATACGCGCATTCTGTCCTTGTTTTCGGCCATCACGGCGGTCATGGCTTTAACCATGCTGACACTCCCCGCCTATCGTTATCTCGCATCTTCCGACGCCATTGAAGTCAATTCCATAGATCAGAAGACAGCCATAGAAAGCCGCTGAGCAAGAAGCCATTCACGGTCCACTAAATTCTTTAGAAAGTGGTGGCCAGAGACGGGATCGAACCGCCGACGCCGGCCTTTTCAGGGCCGCGCTCTACCACTGAGCTATCTGGCCTTGGCATGGGAACACGCCGATACGGGACAGCCAAGAGAAGCCCGGGCGGGACCAACAAGTTCCGCGCGAGATCAGGC
>JBOGMA010000490.1:0-6706 GCA_050746465.1 Acidobacteriaceae bacterium | reverse complement strand
AAGGAAATCCGTGGATACACAGACTCGTCATGCGCTGAAACAGGATCGATTTGCGACGGCCACCGCCTCCGGGCTGGATTGGCTGCAGGAACACCGCAGGAACACCATCATTGCCGTGGTTGCGGTGCTGATTCTCGTTGCGCTCATTATTACAAGTGTCGTGGTTTACCGCTCGCGGTCCTTGCGTGCGCAGTCGCTGTTCGGTCAGGCGATGGACATCTACAACACCCCGCTCGCGGTTCCGGGCCAGCCCAACGAGCCTGGTTTCACCACTTACCCGACGGCGGCGGCGCGGGCCAAGGCCGCCAATCCGCTGTTTGTCGAAGCGGCTGACAAGTACAACTGGATGAAGACGGGCAAGAATGCGGAGTACTTTGCCGGATTGACCTATATGGATATGGGCCAGAACGCGAACGCGGAGAAGGAACTTCGGAAGGCGGCCGATTCGCACGACAAGGGGCTTTCGGCACTCTCCAAGATGGCGCTGGCGGGCCTCTACCGCCAAACCGGACGCGACAGCGAGGCGGCTGACCTTTATCAACAGGTGATCAAAAAGCCGGCCACGACTGTTCCGGCGTCGGAAGCCAAGCTGCAACTGGCCGGGATGTATGAGGCGACGAATCCTGCGCAGGCGAAGAAGCTCTACGCCGAGATCAAGGACCAGGACAAGACCACCGTCGCCGGACAGATCGCAACCCAGAAGCTGAACGGGAAATAAGGACTGGCCGTCCAGGCGAACGCGCTTCGCGCATCCCGATACAACGTGTGTGGCCGCTCCCGTTGGTCGCGGAATAAGCCCTGCGACCCATTCCTAACTCGCAGCTAAATTAGCTGTCGTACCTTTCCTGAGCGAAAATGGGGTAAGTTCCGTCCTTATGGCATGAGTTCTTACTCGGGACAGATTGCCGGCTGGATGAGTCCTGCTTTTTCGTCTGCGATGCCAGTGGATTCGAGCGAGACCATTACCGCGCTGGTCGCTGAATATTCGGCGACGCTGTACCGCGTTGCCTACTCGGTGATGCGGAACAGCGCCGAAGCCGAAGACGCTGTGCAGGAAGCCTTTCTGCGGGTGCTCAAACACCGCGACAAGCTGGACGAGATTCGCGACCTGCGGGTGTGGCTGGTCCGCATTACCTGGAACGTGGTGCTGGACCGCAAGCGGCGCACCAAGACCCGTCCCGAAAATGATGACATTGCGGACTACACGCGGGTGCTGCCTTCCTCGGACCGGCGCGCGGATGACGCAATCATTTCGTCGCAGGAACACTCGCGCATTCTGTCGCTGATTGACCGGCTTCCGGCCAAGGAGCGGCAGGCGCTGCTGCTCTCCGCCGTTGAAGAGCTGACGACGGCGCAGATTGCCTCGGTGCTCAAAACTACGGAATCTTCCGTGCGGTCGCGCATCTTTCGCGCGCGGCGGGAGCTTTCCGTGTTGCTGGAGAAAGAAGAAGGGGTCTCGCAATGAATGAGACATATAACGACCGGATCGACCGCGCGCTGCGCGTGCTGGGCTCGGCGGAGCCGGATGCGGGGATGGAAGATCGCATTCACGCCGGGCTGGCACGGGCGGAGGCGAGGAGCAAAACGCCGCGGTTTTTCAGAATGCCGCAACTGGTAGTGATGTTTGCGGCGGCAGGGACGGTCTGCGTGGTGATCGTAGCCGGCAGCGTGGCGCATTCGCACCATTTGCTGCCCGTGGCTCCGGGGCTTCATCTTCCCGGCGAGTCGCAGGCGGGTGTTGGGGCCGCTTCAGCGGCGCGGGTAGCGGCGCAGCCGGTAGCGGCATCGCCCAAGGGCCGGCCGCGTTCGGTAAGAAAGACGGTGGATGGCCGCGCAATAATTTCTCCAGAAGCGAAAAAGAAAGCGGGCCTGCCGGTGCCGAAGCCGCTGGCTGATGAAGACCAGCCGGCCAGCCCCAGGCAGCCTTAACGTACAGCGGCATTGCAAAGAAACAATGGACCATCGCATCGGGGGCGATGATCCATTGTTTTGGTGTGATGCTACTGTTGCTACTGCGGCTGCGATGATTCAGGAGCGGTTCCCTGCTGTTGATTATGGTGGTGATTCATCCTGTGCTCTTTCATCTTCGCCTGGTCCGCCTCGTACTTCTGTTTCTGGGTATCGTTCAGTACGGCTTCGATCTTCTGCGAGCTGTCCTGATGGATATCCATCATTTTCTGACGGCGATCCTGCCGCGACATCGTATTATCCTGCCGCAGTTGTTCCATCTGCTGGTCCTGAGAATCGAGAATGGGCTTGATCTGCGATTGCTGGTCGGCGGAGAGGTCGTAACGCTTGGTCATCCGCTTGAGCTGACGATCGCTGTTCATCTTCCTCATGTGGTGATGGTGCATCGGAGCAGTGTTGGTGTTATTTGTCTCAGGGGGCGCGGTCTGCGTCTGGTCCTGAGCAAATGCGGCGCCGCCAGCTAATCCCAATGTGAGAAAGCCAGTGAGCGCGAGGGTACAAAATTTGTTTCGCATAGGGTTTGAAAACCTCCAGCGTTCCTAAGAATCCGGCCCGCCGATTCAGCTGCGGGCCAGCTCACAAGCTAAGACGCGGAAAGAAGAAGAAAAGTCTGCGAAGGAGCAGGAATATACTCCGGGGCCTATTTTTTGCGGGGCTTGGGAGGCATGTCCACCAGGTTGGTCCGGAGTCCGCAAGTCAATAGATTCCGAACACTTTGGCCGACTGGAGGCAGGTAGGCATAGGCAAAGACGGCCTTGTAGTCGCGCTCGCCGGGATAGTTGCAGTGAGCGCATCGGGGTTGATAAGCCAGGGCGGGATTGTCCCGCTCACCGGCGATCCACTGATACTTTCCGTGCGGCGGGATAGTGACGTAGTGGGGATCGGCGGATGGGTCCTCTGGCCGATACGCGAAGACCGGGCCGCGCTCGTTGATGGCGTTAACGAGGCTTCCTCCGGACCCGCTGGAGGCGCGCCACAACCACTTGTTGCCCACCCGCGCGTACCAGTGCGCGCTGGTGGGAATGGGTTCAGCCAGCCGGACAGGCCGGGAGGTGCGGTTTTCTATGCGAAACAAATAGCCGGGACCGGCTCCCGGCCGAACTTCCGTCAGATAACTTGCGGTGAAGCGGAGGCTGCGCGAGCAGAGCGGAACCGAGGTGCGCGGACGCCGGCCGCCGGCCGCCGCGGTTGAAAAAGCAAAAAGCAGAATTGCCGCAAGACTGAAGGCGGGTCGAGGAGAACAAAGCATAAAGGACCTGTCTTCCAGCTTAAAGCGTCGGGGGTATCCAACGTCTCAAGAGCGGGACGATCGGGCACCGCGCCCGCAGTGGAAAAGTATCAGCGATGCTGGGGCGAATTTGCCTGGATAAAGTAAGACTGCTCTCTGTCGTCGTTGGACGGCTTGATGTGCTCCTCGGTCATGAACAGGCGGAATTGCGGGGTTTTGCGCAGCGCGGCGAAGGCCTGGTCTTTCATCAGCTTGTCGTTGTCATTAAACCCGTACAGAAACGCCGAGCGCAGGCAGTGAATTGCGTTTTGGAACATGCCGGCCCGCGCGTACAGCCGGGCCAGAGCATAGTTCAGCGCAATCTCTTCATCGGTCGGCGTCATTTCAGAGACTCGATCCAGAGGGTTGCCGATGAAGACCTCGGGGTCAAGCGAGAAGGCTGCGCGGTAGGCCTTAATGCCCCGCTTGTAATCATGATCGGCAAAGTAGGCGGTGCCCAGATTGCTGTAGAACGTGGCAGTGTTGGGCTTAAGGTGAAGCGCCTTTTTGTAAAACTTCTCCGCCTTGTGATAATTCCGCTGGCCGTAATACACGGTTCCCAGATTATTAAGCGCCTCAGGATACTTGGGGTTGAGCTGCAGAGCTTTTTCATACTGGAGCTTTGCGATATCCAGCGCGTACATGTGCTGGTACGCCATGCCGAGCTTGTTCCATACCACGGCGGAAGTTTGCGGCGCGCGCTGATAGGCCTCAATGGCCGCCAGGTAGCGGCGGTGAATCATCATCAAATCGCCGAGCTTTTCCGGAGGCATGGCCAGCAAATCAAGCTGCGAGGGCGCGGCGACGGCGACGGTTTGGGGAGATGAGTCGCTTTGCTGCGCCACTCCAAACGGGCTGAAGTAGGGAATTGGCGTGGCGTTAGAAAACGGCACGGTTGGGCCGGGGGCAGGCGGGGGCATGGCTTCAGCGTGGTTGCATGGCAGGCAGGCTATGAGGAAGAGCGAGGAGAGGAGAAAAACCAGGCCGCGCGGAACCACTGCCGGCAATTTGTGGCGGGTTGGCATAAAAGCCTCCCTGGCGGAAATCGCCGCTTAGGGGGCAATTTCCATTGCCTAATATGATGCTCCTGATTTCCGCAAAAGGCGAGGGGAATCAAGCAGGGAAAAACTTATTCCTGGATTTTCACCTGCCGAGGTTACATGTCGGTTACCTGTCGGCTGCCGGGATGGAGCGGGCCAGGTCTCGCCAGGAGACCAGGATGAAATGCTGGTCCTTGAGGAATTTCTGGAAGGCGGGGCTGCTGACGGTGTTGAGGTCGTTCTGTCTCCACTGCGCTCCCCAGTCGGGGTGGTCGAAGGTGGCGGACTGAATCTCTTCATCGTCGTAGGCGAGATGGACGATGAGCTCGTAAGTCCCGGGCGGCAGGGGGGCGAGCATCTTCTCGTAGGTGGCGAGCCAGTGGTCTTTGCCTACGTTGTGGGTCATTTGCAGGACCTTGTCGATGGGCACGGTTTTGAGATTGTAGCCGGCGGGGAGGGGCGGGTTCATGGCGTCGCTGGGCTGGCGGCTGAGCAGCAGAGGGATGTGATACTGCGGGCCGAGGCCGAGATAGACGTGGAAGAGCGGCTGGGTGCTGAAGAGCGTCCCCATGTGGCTGTCGAGGTGCGAGGGGTGGAGGCCGGCGGCTTCCGCTTTGTCGATCTGGGCGCGAAGCTCGGCTTCGACGTCGGGCATTTTTGCCTGGCGGTCCACATCTTCGGTGAGGAGCGGGAGGTATCCGTCCTTATCGACGAGGCTGGAGTGCGGGATGGAGGAGACGGGACGCCAGCGGTAAGGGGTCCAGTCGGCGTTGAGGGTGAGGTGGAGGCCGAGGTCAGCGTCGGGATGGCTTTTGGCCCACTGCACGACCTCGGGAAACCAGGGGCACGGGACCATGATGCTGGCGGAGGTGACCCAGTGGTGCTGGAAGGCTTCCTCAATGGCGCGGTTGACGGTGTGCATCATTCCGAAGTCGTCGGCGTGGATGACGAGCAGGCGCGAGTTGGCGGGGTAGCCGAGGCGCTCGGCTACGGTTTTGCCATTGGGGTTGGGTGCGGTTTGCGCGGCGCAGATGGCGGAGGCAAGAAGCACGCTGAGGGCGGCGGAAAGGTGGAGAGAAGAACGCTTGAGCATGCACACTCCCGGAAACGGTTCCCAGTTTACATGAGGGGAATCTGAGCCCGGAATCCAGGAAATTCAGGCAATTCAGGAAACCCGGCAGCGGCGAGGCGGTTAGGTGTACACTCACCCCGACCCACGATTCCAACTGAAAGTCCAGGCATTGCCCTCTCCCCGGAATTTCTTTTGAAAGCAAAAAGAGGAGGGTCTCACGATGTCGATCCGTCAATTGGTTTGGGGCGTCGCTCTCGCAGCCGCGCTCCCTGTGACGCTTGTTGCCCAACAAGCGCCGATTCACTTTTACTCGGTTGCCTGCGTCAAGATAAAGCCCGGGAAAACCGCCGCCTTCAACACGCTCGTTTCCACTCTACAAAAATACGAGCAGTCGCGCGTGGATTCGGGTGCCGCTTCCGCGGTGATCCAGACGCGCGCCGTCAGCCCCGCCGGCGCTTCAGCCGCGTGCGACTATGAATTCGTCACCTTCTACTCCGGTCTGCCGCCCGCCCCCATGAGCAAGGATGAGATGACCGCCGCGCTCCAAAAAGCCGGTATCAGTTCATCGCCGGAGGAGTTGCGGCAACAGGAAGACGCCGTGGGATATCTCGCCTCCTACAGCATCGTTCGACAGGCGCTGGGGGTCGGCAACGGAGTCAAGAAAGGCGATTACGTTGTTGTAAACGATATGAAGGTCCCGGACACGGGCGCCTGGATCGAGAACGAGAAGAAACTGTGGCAGCCGATCTTCGAAGACGGAGTGAAGGATGGGTCCATGGCCGCCTGGGCCGTGAATGTGTCGTGGATGCCGCGCGGCGCCAAGGATCCGTACACCACGTACACGGTCGACGTCTACTCGAGTTGGCAGTCGCTCTTTAGCTTCTTTGGACCGAGCTTTCCCGCGCGGTGGAAGAGAATCAATCCTGACGTTCCCATGGCGCAAGGAATGGACCAGGAACACAAGGTTGACACCATTGAGCACACCACTCTAAGTAAGGTGGTGTTTGTGACGCAGGCTGCAAAGTAGCTTCAGGGACGCGCCAAAAAGCGAAGAAGGCCGCGCCAATCCGGACGCGGCCTTCTTCGTGGGTTCAGGGGTAACACGGGGATTACATCTTTCGGCCTATCCGCTCACCTTGTGCGACTTTCTGAAGACTTGACTGGTTCGGAAGCACATCAAAGATGCAGCAACAATCGCAAGGCCCGCATCCGCCCATTTGAATGCCGGAATCTGAGTCCAACGATAGCCCAATGTATTAAGCGATTTAGGGATTGCCAATATGAACGCGATCATGCTCAGAAAGCAGATGACTTTTTCTAAGCGGTTAGAGAGTGTGGAGAAGAAGTCAAAGAATAGCC
>JBOGMA010000489.1:0-6160 GCA_050746465.1 Acidobacteriaceae bacterium | reverse complement strand
ATTACTGGCGGCCTTTAGAGCCTGACCTGGGCCTGGATGGTTCCGTATTTGCGGTTGCGAACTTCGCCGCAGGGGCGGATAGTGTAGGGGCCGACGGCGGCGGGAACGATGAAGGTTTCGGCGTAGTTGATGATGAAGGGCTCGAAGGCGTGGGTGGGACTTTCGAGTATGGCTCGGTCGCCTTCGATGAGGTTGAGTACGTGAACGGTGCCGCGGGTGTCGTGGGGCACGGTTCCGGTGAACCAGTGGCGGCGGGTCTCAATGAATTCGAGGGCGTGGAGGCCGGTGCGCTCTTCGCGCCAGCCGTCGCCGGATGCCACGGGCTCGACCTGATTGATGAGGGAGCGGCGGACCCATTCGGTGGTGCGGTTCCACTGGATGTTGGCTGCGCCGTGCTTGAGGTGAATGGGGCGCGGGCGGCCGTCGAGACCGAGACGGCCCCAGTCCCAGAGCTTGAAGGTGAAAATGTAGGGCGTGGCGCTGATTTCAAGCACCATGCTGTCGCGGCCGGAGCAGTGGACGGTTCCGGCGGGGATGAGGAAGTGATCGTGCTTGCGCGCGGGGAAGCGGTTGACGTACTGCTCGGCGGGAAAATCGAAGCCGCCTCGCTGTGCGCGCTCGAGGTCATGGACCATGGCGTCGCGGTCGATGCCCTCTTTGAGGCCGAGATAGACGCAGGCGTCGGGTTCGGCGTCGAGCATGTAGTAGCTTTCGTCCTGGGTGTAGTCCATTCCGAAGTGGTCTCGAATGTATGAAGTAAGCGGATGGACTTGAAGCGACAGATTACCTCCTCCGATAGTATCGAGGAAGTCGAAGCGGATGGGGAACTCGGCACCGAAGCGGGAGACAATGTTCTTGCCCAAAAGGGCTTCAGGATGCGCGAAGACGAGGTTGACGGAAGGGATTTCGACGCGGAGGTCGCCGAAGCCAAGCAGGAGGCTGTTTTCTTCCAGCACGCAGTCGAAGCACCAGGCGTGGTTGGGTGCGCCGTTGGTGGGAAGTCCGAGGACGCGCTCCATCCAGTGGCCGCCCCAGGGGCCGGGATCGAAAAATGGCACAACGCGGAAGGGCCGATTGACCACTGCGGCGAGGCTGCGGCGGAAGACTTCGCCGGAGATGGCCTTGGGTTCGCCGGGAATGTTGGTGTCGAGCAGGATATTGATTTTGCTGAGTAGCCGCTTCTTGAGGCGGTCAGCGGCGCGCCAGTCGATGAAAAAGGCGCGCTTGTATTTGAGCGAGGGGCGCTCTTCCAGATTGTCGGTTCCGAGATTGCCTATTTCATTTGCGCGCTGGCGCATCTGGATTTCCCAGCGGGCCATGTCGGCGTAGATGAGCAGGTCGGACTTGGGGCAGACGAGTGAGGCTCCGGTGCCGATGACGATGAGGGGTTGGGTGGTTGTTGCGCAGCGAGCTCGGGCGGCGATGAGGCGATCGGCGTCGAAGAAGTCTTCGATTTCGACGGGGTTCATCATGCCGAAAACGGGATCGTCGCCGAGCCAGCGTTGAAGCATTTTGTCGACTTCAGGGGCGGGGCGGAAGAGGTCGGCGGTGCAGATGAGTTTTGCTTTGGAAAATGCGGACGAGATTTCGTGTTGCAGTTCGTCGAGGAAGACGCCGGGGTAGCATTCGATAACGACTACGGATTTCTGGCGGACGCGGCTGCGGATGGCCTGCGCGATGGCGGCCCAGCCTACGTGGCATTCCTCGCGGGAGCCGGACGGGATGTAGGGGAACCTATCGTACAACTGGAGACTCCTGTTCAAAGAGAGGGACAACGCCGAGGAGGGCGGCATCATTGCCAAGCTGCGCGGCGCGGACCCGGACTGTGCCCCAAGGGGTCCAGGCGTTTTCGCGGACGTAATTCTGGATGTAGGGAAGAATGGTGTCGGCGCTCTGCATGACGCCGCCTCCGTAGATGAGCAGTTCGGGGTCGAAGGAGTGGATGGCTGCGACGGCGGCGGCTCCCCAGACGCGAAGGCAGTGGTCGACGATCTGGCGCGAAACTTTGTCGCCTGCGGCGGCGCAGGCGAAGAGGCTCTGAAAATTGACGGGCTGGCCGGCAAGGGCGCTGTTGGCGAATCCGGGCCACTCCATGGCGATGCCCGGCAACGCCCATCCTGAGGCTTCGGCTTCGGCGCAGCCGATGCCTCCGCAGGTGCAGCGGCGATTGCTGAGACTGACGGGAATGTGTCCGCCGAGGACGCCGGCCTGGTCGTGTTTGCCACGGAGGAGATGGCCATCGATCATGGCGACGCCGCCGATTCCAGTGCCGAGCGTGAACATGACAACGTCGGTTTCACCCTGTGCGGCTCCCGCGTGGCGCTCGCCAAGAAGGGCGAGGCGGGCGTCGTTGTCGAGGCGCAGGGGAAGGCCGAAGCGGTCGTTTGCCCACTGGGAAAGATCGAGCGAGGGAGCGTCAATATACTTGCCGTTGGTTGAGGCGATGCGCGTGCGCCGGGAATCGACGAGGCCGCAGAATCCGAATCCGATGGCGTCGGCGCGTGCGGAGGTTTGGAGGCGGTTGAGGGGCTCGGCGATGACGGAAAGTGTGTCGGCAAGAGATGCGGCAGGGGGCAGGTTTACGGTTTTGCGAGCGAAGATTTGTCGCCCCTCCACCAAGGCGCAGGTCGCGTGAGTCCCACCTAGATCAATCGCCAGTATCTTCATTTAGCCTGTAAAAGAATACCAGATGATGTTCGTTTTATGCGAAAAAGAACATTTACTGGATTGGGCGGGCTGTACCCCACTCAAGCCAAACGCGGCTTGAGTCCACCCCACGAACGAAGACCTGTTCGTGGGGACCCCGGCGTGGGCCACCTGTCGTATTTGGAGCGATCTGAGGGAGGATTTGCCGAGATCGCTGTCGTTTTCAGCTTACGCCGAGGGCGGCGAGGAGGCCTCCGTCGATGACGAAGTCACTGCCCGTGCAGAAGGCGGCTTTTTCCGAGGCGAGGTAGGCGGTGAGGTCGGCGATTTCTTCCGGCTTTCCGATGCGGCCGATGGGGTGGGCGGCTCCGAAGCGGGCGAATACTTCACTGAGCGGCGCACCAGGGGTGAAGTGACCGGCGGAGCGGGCGAGCATGGGGGTTTCGATAGAACCGGGGCTGATGGAATTGACGCGAATGTTGTCGGCGGCGTGGTCGAGAGCGAGGGCGCGGGTGAGGCTGTGGATGGCGCCCTTGGAAGTGGCGTAGGCGGCGACGCCTTTCTGGCAGGCGTATCCCTGGACGGAGGCGAGATTGAGGATGGAGCCGCCGCCGCGCTTTTTCATTTCCGGAATAGCGGCGCGGGAGAGAAGGAATATGCCGCCGACGTTGACGGCCATGCAGCGGTTCCAGGTTTCGGGGTCGGTTTCGAGGACGGTGCCGAAGGGGTGAATGGCGGCGGCATTGATGAGGATGTCGATTCCGCCGAGTTTGTTGACGGTGGCTTCTACGAGGGCCCGGACGGATTGCGGGTTGGATACGTCGGCGTGATGAACGTGGAGATTGAGGCTGCGTTTTGCCGCTTCATCGGCGAGAGACTGATTTGCGGCTTGGTCGATTCCACAGGCCATGACGGAGGCTGCCCCGGTGGCGAAGCGGAGAGCGACGGCGCGGCCTATGCCGGTGGTTCCGGTGACGAGGACGGATTTGTTTTCAAATTCAGGCATGGGCGCTCGCTTTCATTTTGGTGATGGTTGAGGGCGGAGTTCGGGATTGGCGTGCTGGAGGCCGAGGATGGCTCCTCGCAATTCGGCGAGGCCTTTGAGGCGGCCAACGAAAGAATAGGCGGCATTGCCGGGCGGCTTCCCGATGTCGTCGCCGAGAAGGTGGCCGTGGTCGGGGCGCATGGGGAGTTCGCAGTCGGCGCGTCCTTCGGCGTGGCGGCGGTGTTCTTCTTCGAGCGCAGCGCGGATGACGGCGAGCATGTCGGTGCTGCCGGAGAGGTGTTCGGCTTCGTGGAAGGATCCGTCCGGCTCGCGACGAACCTGGCGGAGATGCAGGAAGTGGGTGCGTGGCGCGAATTCGCGAAGCATGGAAGGGAGATTGTTGTCGGCGCGGGAGCCAAGCGAGCCAGCGCAGAAGGTGAGTCCGTTGGCGGGGGAGTCGCTGGCAGAGAGGATGTGGCGAAGGTCGTCGGCGGTGGAGACGACGCGCGGGAGTCCGTAAAGGGAAAAGGGAGGGTCGTCGGGATGGATGGCCAGGCGGATTCCGAGTTCCTCGGCTGCGGGTGTGACTTCGCGAAGAAATTCAGAGAGGTTGGAGCGGAGGTCGGAGGCGGTCATGCCGTTGTATTGGGCGATGGCATTGCGCATGGATTCGCGGTCGTAGGATGATTCGGACGCGGATAGTCCGGCGATGAGCGTGCGTTCGAGACGGTCTTTTACTTCGGGCGTCATTTGCTCGAAATGGGTTCGGGCGGCGGCTAAGTTTTCGGAGGAATAGTCGGCTTCGGCTTGGCTGCGCTCGAGGATGAAGAGGTCGTAGGCGGCGAAGTCGAGAGCGTCAAAGCGGACGGCGTAGCCGGTGGAGGGCAGACGCCAGGCGATGTCGGTACGGACCCAATCGACGACAGGCATGAAGTTGTAGCAGATGACGTTGACTCCGGCGCGGGCTATGGCGGCCATGGAGTCCATCCATGCGCCTATGTATTGGCGGAAGGGGCCGGTGCGAAGCTTGATGGAGTTGTGCATGGGGATGCTCTCGACTACGGACCAGTCGAGGCCAGCGGCGGTGATTTCGTCTTTGCGGCGAAGGACTTCGTCGAGCGGCCATGCCTCGCCGCGATAGAGATGGTGGAGCGCGGTGACGATGCCGGTGGCTCCGGCGTGGGATGCGTAGTTGAGAGGGACGGGATCTTGGGGGCCGAACCAGCGCCAGGTTTGCTTCATAGGTCTTTTATATTCGAGCGGTGCTTGAGCATGCCGCGAATTCCGGTGCGGAGACGATAGAGCGGGCCTCCGATGAAGACGCTGTTGGGGTCGTAGGATTCGGGAGCGAGGACGAGGGCGTTGGTTTTTGCGGCTGAGGTGATGTAGATTTCATCGAGGTTGGGGCCACCGAAGCAGAGTGAAGAAGTTTGCGAGGCGGGGGTGTCGACGCGGCGTTCGCGTTTGCCGTCAGGGTCGTAGCGGGTGATGCATCCGCCGAACCAGTGGGCGCACCAGAGGAAGCCTTCGGCATCGACGGTGAGGCCGTCGGGTAATCCTTCGCTGCGGTCGATGCGGGTGAGGATGCGGCGATTGCTGAGAGCGCCGTCGGAGGCGCACCAGTCGTAGGCGTAGATGCAGCGGGCTACGGTGTCGGCGAAGTAGAGGATTTTTTCGTCGGGGGAGAAGGCGAGTCCGTTGGAGAAGCAGATGCCTTCGTCGGCGATGTGGACGGAGCCGTCGGTGTCGATGCGAAAGAGAAAGCTGGGAGCGGAGCGGCCGCTTTCATCGAGGTGCCAGGAGCCGGAGTAGACGCGGCCTGCGGGGTCGGCCGCGCAGTCGTTCAGGACGCATTGTTGGCCGTCGCACTCGGATGCGAGCAGTCGCGGCGGTTGACTGGGAGTCCAGAGCCAGAAGCCTTGATTGTTGGTGACGATAAAGCTGCCGTCGCGCTGGCGAGTGAAGCCTCCGACTTCGAAGCCTTCGCTCAATTGCTCGTAGCGCTGCTCACGCCAGCGATAGCGGTAGAAGCGTTGGCCGGTGATGTCGGTCCAGTAGAGGGCTTGTTCGCGGTCGTCCCAGAGTGGGCCTTCACCGCAGAGATTGCCGTCGTTGGCGAGGATTTCGAATTCGTAATTCATGGATGGAGCCCGTATACGGGTTGGTGAGCGCGGGTGTCAAGCGTGCGTTGGCTTTGGTGGTTTTGTGGGGCGTAGCATCGTAGGTTGGGCTGTCGAAAGGAAAATCGATGATCAATATCAAGCGTGTCTATGACGGAGCGGAGAAGGCGGATGGGACTCGGTTTTTGATTGAGCGGCTGTGGCCTCGTGGGGTGAGGAAGGATTCGCTGCCGCTGGATGGATGGCTGAAAGAAGCGGGGCCGAGCACGGAGCTGCGAAAGTGGTTCAGCCATGATCCAGCGAAATGGGAGGAGTTCCAGAAGCGGTATATCGCGGAGTTGCAGGCGAATCCGGAAGCATGGAGGCCGATTGTGGATGCGGCGCGGAAGGGGACGGTTACGCTGATCTA
>JBOGMA010000488.1:0-3015 GCA_050746465.1 Acidobacteriaceae bacterium | reverse complement strand
CTGTTCACCACCGCCATGGACATGCTAAACCAACTGTCCGCCTCGCAGGTCGATCATTCGCTCGTTCGCAAGCTGAAAGCCTATACGGACCCAACGCTGTTGATCTGCGACGAACTTGGCTATCTCGCTCTCGACCAGCAGACTTCGAATCTCTTCTATCAGGTCATCTCGACCCGCGATAGCCAGAAGAGATCCACGATCATCACCACCAATCGCTTATGCGGTGCACCGCATAAGCGATTTAATGCGGAGTCCATTTTTATGTGGACACAATAACTGCAGCATGGGGAAAGCCTGCCGTTTCAAGCTGGACTGCCCTGATGCGTGAGCAAAGACTCCGCATAATCATGACGTCCGAAAGGAGGACATCATGTTGGCAGAGTTTTTCGAATCACCCTTACGTATCCGAGAGCTACGGGATGGCCCGGAGGGGCACCTGATTGAAGAATTTGCTCAAGAGTTGTGCCATGCAGGCTATGCGGAGATAACGGCTCGCAGGCACATTCGAGCGGCCGAGCACCTGATTCATTGGATTGGGCGGAAAGGCGAAACGGCCGCCACTTTGGATGAAGGGACGATCCAGGAGTTTGTCCGGCACCTGGATCGATGCCGGTGCTCAGGATATGGCCACACACACCGGCAGGATCTATGGAGGGGTGCGCGCCTGTTCCTACGCTACGCCCGGTTTGGCGGTGTAGTCACCACCCGAACCGTGGAGGAGAGCATTGCAGACCCGCCCCTTTTGGTTTCATTCTGCGATTGGATGCGGCAGCAGCGCGGGACCTGCAATGCCACGCTTTACAACTACGGCATTCACATTCGTGATTTGCTGAAGAATCTGGGAGAAGATCCCGCCAGGTTTGATGCACAGAATCTGCGGCAGTTCATCATGGATACCAGCCAACGTTGCGGATGGGCATCGGCGAAAAAGTGCACCACGGCTGTCCGCGTGTTCTTGCGCTTTCTGATCGCTGGCGGCAAATGCGATGCCGGTTTGGAGGGAGCCATCCCCGTTCTCGCGCATTGGCGGCTTTCATCCTTGCCGCGGTATTTGCAATCGGATGAGGTCGAGCGAGTGATTGCTTCGTGTGATCCGAATACGCCGGCGGGCAAACGGGATCGTGCCATTTTACTTTTGCTCGCTCGCTTGGGACTTCGTGCGGGCGACATCGTGCAACTCCGGTTGGGCGATCTTGATTGGAAACAAGCTGGAATCTCTGTTTCGGGGAAGGGCCGGCGTCAGACACTGATGCCGTTAACCCAGGAGATTGGCGATGCGCTCGCCAACTACATCATCTACGGTCGCCCTCAGACAACCGTAGATACGCTGTTTATTCGATCGCGAGCGCCCTTTCGCGCCCTCGCGAATCACTGTGCAATCTCGATGATCGCCGCCCAGGCCATGCGCCGGGCTGGCGTCGTTTGCCCGAGCCGTGGTGCAGCTCATGTCCTCCGTCATTCGGTAGCAAGCTCGATGCTCCGGGAAGGCGCTTCGCTTCAGGAGATTGCTGGCGTTCTCCGACACCGTTCCATCGCGACTACGGAGATCTACGCCAAGGTAGACGTGCTCACTCTGCGACAGATTGCGCAGCCATGGCCGGAGGTGAAATCATGCTGACCCAGTCCGTGGAGAGATACATCGCTGTTCGCCGAGCCTCCGGGTTCGCGTTCCGGTCCGAAGGCAGCTTGTTGCAGAGCTTTGCCGCGTTCTCCGATGCGGCGGGCAAACACTATGTCAGCTCTGAAGTCGCCATTAAGTGGGCTGGATCGGCATCGTCGCTGCATCAACGAGCGCGCCGCCTCGGCCAGGTGATCCGATTTGCGCAGTACATCCGTGCGGAAGATCCACGCCACGAAATACCGCTCGCGGTCTTCGGCAGTGAGAAGCGGCCGCGACCCGTTCCCTACATTTTTTCCAAGGACGACATCCGGCGCATCCTCGGAGCCGCATCCGAGCTGGGCAAACGCAATAACTTTCGCGGGTACACTTACCATACGTTCTTCGCCCTGCTGGCGTGTACCGGGCTTCGTGTATCGGAAGCAATCCATCTTCGCTTCGAGGACATCACCGCAGACGGCCTAATCATTCGCTGTTCGAAGTTCCGCAAAAGCCGCCTCGTTCCTGTTCACGAGACCACACAGGCTGCCCTGGAGCGATACATCCAGCAGAGGCGCACCTATGCTCCATTGGACGATCACGTTTTCGTTTCTTTGCGCAGGCGCGGGCTACTTTTGCACGACGCCGAAACCGCCTTCCACGACATCGTTGAAAAGGTCGGCCTCTCTCGTGGAGTCGGGCTTCCGCGGCCCACGATTCATTGCTTGAGGCACACGTTTGCGGTGAGGGCGCTAGAAACCTGCCCCGATGGCCGCGATCGCATCACAAAGCACATGTTGGCGCTTTCCACGTATCTCGGCCACAGCAAGGTTGCCGATACGTACTGGTATCTGGAGGCGACACCGGATCTGATGACGAAGATCGCGGATGCGTGCCAAAGTTTCTTCGCCGGAGGCCGGCCATGATTCTTCTCGCCCCACACATCACGGCCTTCCTGCAGGAGCGATTACCGATCGAGCGCCGCGCCAGCCCCAATACCTGCGACTCCTATGCGCACGCTTTCCGGCTCCTATTCGAGTACGCCAGCGATTGCATCAAAGTTCCGCCCTCCCAGTTACAACTGGAGCAATTGGATGCTCCGCTGATCGTGAATTTTCTGAATCATTTGGAAACAACTCGCGGTAATGGCGCCGGTTCCAGAAACATCCGGCTCGCGGCCATCAAATCCTTCATGCGCTATATGGAATATCGCGCGCCCTCGGCATTGGAGCAGATCCGACGCATTCTGGCCATTCCCACAAAGAAAACTGACACCCGGCTTGTCAGACATCTCACGGCCCAGGAAATGCAAGCGATTTTGGATGCTCCCAATCCAACTATTCGTGCCGGCATTCGTGACCGGGCAATGCTTCATCTTTGCTTCGCGGGCGGGCTGCGAGTTTCCGAGTTGGTCGGAC
>JBOGMA010000487.1:0-2645 GCA_050746465.1 Acidobacteriaceae bacterium | reverse complement strand
AGATTTAGCTTCGCAGTCAGACTTCCATCAGAGGGATTCACTTCGTAGTACGCGTAGTCTGAAAGATTCATGGCCACGCCATTTTTTGCGTCGGAGGGCCTGAAATGCGCGATTAGTCGATCATTGGAAGGGACGAAATCGGCCAAGGTGTAACCCTTTGGAACCATAAGCGGAATTTCACGAATACCGCCGCCCGCTTGAATCTCGAAAACGGGGCCGGTAGAGCCCGGTCGCCAGACGAGAACATTGCCATTGTGTGGCATGAATAAAACTGAACCCGCGGTGATCGCTGCAGTCATCGCCTGTCGCATGCTTGTGGCAGAGCCAGCTACAGTTTTTTGTGAGAGTTCCGGTAGGTCGATTGATCGTTCGAGGTCACCCTGTGAACCCAGGAGCATAAGTTTAGGCGTATTTCCGTGCGGGTCCAGGCCCAAGACTAAGAACTCGCCGGATGACAGGATGGCGAAGCGAAAGATCGGTCCCGGTAGAGGGAGTAGGATCAATTCCTTGTAGTTGCCGTCGCGGTCAAAGGTTGCAATGTAAAAACCAAGATTGGCGGCATCGTTGAGGCGTGAGTGATTCTGGTTCGGAGCGTTGCTTGAATTATTGTTCGTGAGCACATCGTTTTTTGCCGCTTGGAGAAGAAATCCAACCATCGAGGGAGCGGCTGATATACCCAAGACGTTTACGTCGTGCAGGCCGGGGATTGATCCGGTTGAAAAGACTTGGGCTTTGTCGTCGCCGATGCCGTAGACGATATGACGCCTGAGGTCTTGCGGGTCGAGCATATCGAGGTAGATTGTTCCGTCAGGTGTGCATTGCGTCGGGAGGGTCATCACTGGGGAAGCTGAGGCCCCGGGAACTGGTTGGCTACCCTCGAAATCGAGTTGGTATACAGGTATTTCCGGATTACGCTTAGCGGGAGACGGACTGACCGGCTCACCTGCTCCAGACTGCGCAGGTGCGTGGCCTTGCCCACAACATGGGAAGGCAAAAGCCGCGCACATGGCGAGAATTAGCTTAGCGCTCATGTCCGCCTTTTCAATAACGATGCATCATTCGCGAACTAGGATATGCATGTGCAGAGGACGATTCGCTGGCCAACCCAGAGCTTTCGGTGGGTCCATTAGCGGCGAAGTGGGGCGAATACCGTCCTTGGCAGTCGGCAATTAAAAGGGGCTGTGTCTCCGAGATCGTTTGTAGCTCTCGCTGTACTTTGGCGCTTCTTAGCGAAGCTGGCTGACAGCCTGAAATAACATAGTAGCTGGTATAGTTATGGCCTCAGCAACTCACAAAACCAGCGCTCAAAATCAAGCCGTATTCCGATGACATCGGGTATACAACCTGTACACTCTGGACACAACCGACGGCCTGACATTGAAGTATTGAACTTTGGGGTTGTTCACATTGTGCCGACAGTGCCGCAGGTGCGCAGAGGACGGCGACTGTAACTAAATATGCGAGTTTCGTGGTTAGCATGTTAGCTCTCCGATCTGAATTCGGGTTAGCGAACCTTTCATCGCCGGGAAAGCCGATGGGTGAGTCGGAATCCCGACCGCCAAGTTTTATATGCACGCCAGCGCCCCGTGTCAATGTCTAAATCTATACGAAACGCGATTGTTCATGGGATCAATAAGAGTCGACAATAACTATAGTGGATGCGACGTGAGGCCCTGGCGAGCGGGTCGGAATAATCAAAGAGAGGAGTGGGGATGATGAAAGGCACTACTGGCGGATGTTGGTTCGGAGTGTTGTTCTCGCTGGTTGCATGCATTGGGCTTCCGCTGGCTGCACAGCAGAGCGTTCAGCATGTGGGAAGTAGATCCCCACTCAAGCAAAGGGGCTTGGGCGGGCCGGAATATACGCTCAAGACGTCTGTGAATCGAGTGCTGGTGGATGTGGTGGTGACGGATGCGCATGGGAATGCGGTGCACGGGCTGAGGAAGAGTGATTTCACGGTTGCGGAGGACAGGGTTCCGCAGAAGGTGTTGGCTTTTGACGCGCACAGCTTTGACACCATGACGTATGTTCCGCCGAAGATGTCGAAGCTGGCGGCGGGGAGTTATGTAAATCTGCCGGCGACTCCGGAGCGGGGGCCGCTGTATGTGCTGTATTTCGACATGGTGAATATTCCGCAGGAGGACCAGATACGGGCGCGGGCGCAACTGGTGAAGTTTATTGAGAACAAGCCGGAAGGGGCGCGGTTCGCGATTTTTGTGGCTTCGGATGGGCTGCATCTGGTGCAGGGCTTCACGTCGGACAAGCAGAAACTGCTGGCAGTGGTGGACCCGAACAGGAAGGTGCGGCATGTGCCGCGGGTTTTTCTGATGGGGGCGAATTTTGGTGAGGGAGACAAGTTGTCGGTGACGACGAGGCTGGATGAGATTGCGGCGTACCTTGCTCCAATGCCGGGGCGAAAGAATTTGATCTGGTTTTCGAGCGAGTTTCCCGTGTCGCTGATTCCTCGTATCGAGGAGACGGAGTCATACAGGAATGAAATCAAGCAGACCCTGAACATGCTGGCGGATGAGCAGATCGCGGTGTATCCGGTGGATGCGAGCGGGGTGGTGTTGTATGAGGCTTATGCGGCGCCGGGGAACATTGATAACAACCTCCACGGGCTGGAACCTAAGGCTGCTCCTCCG
>JBOGMA010000486.1:0-2412 GCA_050746465.1 Acidobacteriaceae bacterium | reverse complement strand
TTGAGAACAGGAAAGTACGCAAAGATATAGGTTGCATCGTTCTTGCCGACGACGCCATCACGCGTGATCTGGACATGATCGGAATCGCGCCCGATAGTCTGCGGGTTTGGAAGGATCAGACTCTGATCAGGAATCCGGGTGAGATAGGGGCGCGACTCCATCAGATCGCGCAAGTGCACCATTTGAGAGCTGCCCTCGGCGTCGAGCGCTTTCATCCAATCAATTCTGGCCCCGTCGATGGGTATTTCGCCCTTCCGGTACATTTGCCACACACTGTTGTCACCGTACGTGTGCCCCATGGCTCCGGCGAATACCGCCCAGTAAGCCGCTTTGCGAACATCGTAAGCCGTAAATCGCGGGTTCTGTGGGATCGTGTCCACGGGCATGTCTTCATAGGTCGTTTCGCCGTCGACCACGGGACGCGTTGGCTGGGAGTTGTCGTCGTGCTGCACGGCTTCAGGGTCGTCACCGTTGAAGCGATAGTGGCCGACCTGAAGCATATTGAAATCCAACCAGGACGCTTTAGAGAGAAATTGCGAGGATGAAGTGCGGCCGCCCGGATGATAGGTGATGAGATGCCTTCCACCGTCACCTTCTCTGAGGCCTTTAGCCATGGCGTCCCAGATATCCGTATGACCTACCGGACTTCTATCGCCGCCAAGTATCCAGATGATGTTGGGCTTTGCGGCGTAACGCTTGCCGAGATACAGGCCGTAGAGATAGGCGTTGCGTGCGTTGAACACCTTACGGCCTTCCCAGATGCGATGGGGCTTCCCGTCCACCCATGATCCCCAGGTAGGAAGCAGCCCCATGTAGAGACCGTCGGCGGCGGCCCTGTCGACTGTGTAGTCCACGAGGCGGAAGTATTTGTCATTCGGGGTGGCTGGATCGAAGTTGAGCAGAGGCAACTGGCCTTCGGCGTTCTTGACGGAGAGGCCATTGTCCTCTGCGAGGATCGTGGCCTGAATGACGGTAAAGCCCTTGTTCGCGCGGTTACGCAGATAGTAGTCGATGTCGCTCCTGCTCAACCGATGGAACAGCTCCCACGCGGTGTCCGCCAGATAGAAGAAGGGCGTACCGTCCTGCTTGACGAGAAAGCGATGATTCGCGCTGACACGTAGACCTTGCATATGCGCCACCGAACCGGTGACGGCGCAGGTGCGAGTCTGGGCACTGAGCGATATGTTAATCAATGCAATCGGAAGGATCGCGAGAAGCAAACGGGAGTATAGCTTCGACATTCGCATTGCCTCCGCACGAGGGCTTTTGGCGTCAGTTCGGCTCGACAGCTCTTTAAGTTTCATCAGACGCACGCTCATGTTGACCTGAGTTTGCGCCGCGAGAGGCATGCGGCGGCGGCCATCATTCGATTCAGTTCCCTGTCCTTAAAAACTGCTTGTAGTGGGCCGCGTATTCCTTCTTATATTGAGCGACTGCCTCTTGGTAACTAAGGCCGGGTGCCGAGGACCGTTTGCGCCATTCGATCCGCACCGTGCGCACCTTCGGCGGAAGAAGCACGGAGTTGCCGCTGATCGGGATGGAAACTCCGTCGGCAACAACCTTGCTCGTCTCCATGAACCAGGGCAAATGGAGAACGATGTGCGCGGGAGGATCGACGAAGTGGTCGTGGAGCGTGAGCTCCGCCTGGGATGGAGTCTGGACGCGCAAGGAAATTTCGACCATGCCGAAATTCGTCGGCGCATGGTCCACCAGCATCTCACGGCCAGGCTGGATCCACTCGGGAGAGATGGCGGAGAGGAGATGCAGATCGTTACCCTGCTCCCGGATGAACATGTTGCGCAAAGCAATGCGATAGCGCGCGGCGAACCACCCGTGCGGAGTAAGGTTGTAGTGGAAATCGCGATCGCCCCACGGAATGATGTTTGTTTCAAATCCGGCCTGAGTGGAACTGGTGTGGACCAGCTCCGCATAGAGGTCCCACACGGCTAACTGCTCATCACCCAGAATGAGTTCAGTTTCCATGTTGCTGAAGCCGAGGTAATCATGCAGAAAATGGCCATTGTGATAGCTATAGGTCATGATGCCTTCTGCATATTTGGCGCGTGTCGCGTCGAGAGTAGCCGTGACTATGGGGTTATTCGGTGACAGTACTTCGTCGGGATAAACGGAAATCATGTTGCCCCAGTCCTGTCCCTGCTGGCCGTCAAGACCAGGCGGGATATAACCCCCTGTACCACGAGTGACTCGATCGAGGATCTTCATCAGCACAGAGCGGTAGCTGTCGTAATCCTGCTGATACTGGGCGGCCTGCTCCGCGTGACCACTCGCATGAGCCAGCAGGGCCGCATTCTGAATACCGTCCAACGCCCAGAAATTATGGCCGGTGACATGCCCGGTGATTCTCTCGTTATCACCAGGGGTTGTTGCGGGAAGCAGATGCAGCGGATCGGA
>JBOGMA010000485.1:0-7579 GCA_050746465.1 Acidobacteriaceae bacterium | reverse complement strand
ACCTTAACCACACCGACGCCCGCGCCGGAATCCATGGAATCGGCG
This sequence comes from Acidobacteriaceae bacterium, assembly GCA_050746465.1. Taxonomy (GTDB): domain Bacteria; phylum Acidobacteriota; class Terriglobia; order Terriglobales; family Acidobacteriaceae; genus Silvibacterium. The sequence continues at coordinate 7,534 of JBOGMA010000485.1, read as the reverse complement.
GCCCCATCACGCGCGCCCAATGTCTCCCGGATGGACCGCTCCATCTCCTGCGCGAAGTTGAATCCCACAGTCCGGTATCCGGGAACGTCCACGTTGGCCATGTTCTGCGCCGTAAGCTTCAGCTCCAGGCCGGACAGATTGAGATATTGAGTAAGCTCATCGCTCAGTGGTGTGGTAATGTGCATTGCACTTTCCCTTTCGCAGACCTTCTTTGCAGGAGCCAAACCATCCTGCCGGACGGTGCATTGGAAAATTCTTATATTGGCTGCACAGAATCCCCGAATTCGATCTCTTCCGCTCCGATTTCCGGACGATCTTCGGCCAAAATCATGGCCCGCTCCAGTACATGCTCCAGCTCGCGAATATTGCCCGGCCATCTGTGCTCGCGCAGAATCTGCATGGCCTCCGCATTCAGCGCTTTGGCGGGACCGCGCTCTGACTCTCGAGCCAGAAAATGGGCAATGAGTCCAGGCAGGTCCTCACGATGCTCATCCAGAGAAGGAGTCCGAATGAGAAATACTGCGAGCCGGTAATAGAGATCAGCGCGGAAGTGCCCCTTCGAGGCCAGTTGCGCCAACGGGCGATGCGTTGCAGCCACAATACGCACGTCCACCTTCACCGGATCGTTCTCTCCTACCCGCTGTAGTTCTCCGACTTCCACGAACCGCAACAGCTTCGACTGCAGCGCCAGCGGCATTTCTCCGATTTCGTCAAGAAAGAGCGTCCCGCCCTGCGCAGTCTCAATTCTTCCTACGCGCCCCTGCACCGCCCCCGTGAAGGCTCCGCGCGTATGCCCAAAGAGCTCGGCTTCGAGCAGAGTTTCCGGAATGGCCGCGCAATTGAGCGCGACGAACGGCCGCGAGGAACGAGGGCTGAGCCTATGTATGGCGCGCGCCACCAGCTCCTTGCCGGTGCCGGTGGGCCCCTCAATCAACACCGGCGTGTGGTGCGGAGCAACCAGACGAACTCGCCGGCTTACCTTCAGCATCGTGGGATGATCGCCAATAAACTCCGGTAGCCGGCACGAGGCATTCATCACATAGGAAGCTGAAGCTGTAAGCCTGCGCGCTTCCGCGGACCTCTCTCCATTCGCGTCGCTGAAGGCCCTTTCCTCTTCGCTCAAATCGATATTCGCCGCCCCCGCCTGAGTTTCGCGGCGGCTGATCTCCGGCGCGTTGTTCCATACCGCGCCATCGGTATCCTGGCCGCGACGCAGTGCGAAGAGAACTTCATTGCGGCGCGGGCTGCGCACGCCGTTGCGACGAGCCGGCTGTTCATCCACCGTCACCAGGTCAATAATCGGGTGCAGCTTTTCGAATTCCGCAATGAATTCCTGCACCTCGAGATCCGGCAGCCATGAATCAACGATCAGCGTTTCAGCGGGCGCCGATTCCAGATGCGCGAGCGCTTCCGCACCCCCGCCGGCCTCGCGCACCTGCCACCGCAGATCAGTCAATGCATCGCGAACTCGCTGACGGAAAGAGAGGTCGGCGCTGGCGATGACTGCGGTACGCGCCGCGGGTTGATTTGGACGAAGCGTTGCTGTTCCCATCGTGTTCTCCTTGAATTCGATCCCTGCATTGCTGCTTGTGCGACGCCAGTTCATGCGCGCAGCCCTATTGCGTATCCTTCGCCGCGCACGGTTTGGATCGGCGGTATTTCACCGGCGCGGCTGAGCTTGCGGCGCAGATAATTCACATAAACATCAACAACATTGGTGCTCGCCTCCGGCTGCGTTTTCCAGACTTCTCCCAGAAGCCGGGCGCGCGATACAGCTCGGCCGCGATTGAGCAGCAGGGCTTCGAGCAGCGCAAATTCCTTACCGGTCAGCACGACAGGTTCTCCGCCCAGCTTTACCGTGCGCGCCACTCGATTCACTTCCAGCGAGCCGTGGCGCAGCAGCAGGCTCCCATCGCGCCGCCGCCGGGTAATCGCGCGAATGCGGGCCCGCAGTTCGGCCAGCGCAAACGGTTTGAGCATGCAATCGTCGGCCCCGAGATCAAGGCATTGCAGCCGGGTCGACAGTTCGTTTCGCGCGCTGAGAATCAAAATCGAAGTCTCCTCAGTTTCAGAGCGGAAAAATCGCAGCACCTCCGTCCCGTCAACTCGCGGCATATTCAGGTCCAGAATCGCTATCTCCGGCTTCTCTTCAAGAAAGCTCTCGATCGCGGCCTGACCGTCGGCTGCGAGCCGGACTTCGTGCCCGTCCGCCTCCAGCCCCCGCCTCAGAAACTGCCTTAGCGCCTCGTTGTCTTCCGCTACAAGGAACCTCATCGCGTCTCCTGAAATGCCGCTGAAGCAACCATCTCCTGTCGCGGAATTGGACACAAGAAAAGAGCGCGCAGAAAACCAGGAACTGTTCGGGAGTGGGAAGCCCGGTGATGATTGGCCCAAATCGGGAAAGGGCAACAGACCGCCGCCCCATTGCAAATTTCTACGATTCGCCTTTTATTCGCTATAATCCCTCCATGGCAATTACGCGCCGCCAAAAAGAAGTGCTCACCTTCATTTCCGGTTTCACGCAGCGGAACGGCTATTCGCCTTCCTATGAAGAAATCGCGCACGGACTTGACCTGCGCTCACTCGCGACTGTCCACAAGCACATCACCAACTTGCATAACAAGGGATTGCTGCAGCGGACCCAGAACCGCAGCCGCTCAATCGACATCGTTCCTCCGCGCTCCAAGGCTGGTTCGGGAGAGCGTCTGCCCCTGGCGGGACGCATTGCCGCTGGCCTTCCGGTGGAAACCAGCGAGACATCCGAGACCATTTCGTTGGGCGACATCGTCGGCAATCGTGATGCCTTCGCCCTGCAGGTGCGCGGTGAATCGATGCGCGACGAGCACATTCTTGATGGCGATTATGTGCTCATAGAGCGCACCTCGACGGCGAAGGAAGGGGAAATCGTGGTCGCGCTGGTTCGCGGGGCGGAAACTACCCTGAAGCGCTACTACTCGGAGGGTCCTGTGGTCCGGTTGCAGCCCTCCAATTCCGAGATGGAGCCGATCTACGTTCCGGCAGCGCAGGTCGCAATCCAAGGCAGGGTTCTCGGAGTTTTGCGGCGATACTGAATCGCCGTTTGAGCGAGTCGCTGGTCTGCTGCGTCTACATCCATTAGGATTGCGTTTGACGGCACAACTGCCACGAACTGGAAATATCTGATTATGAATTCGACCATCTTCTCTCTCGTTAGGAAACGGAACCGCTCCCAGGCGGAAGCCGGCTTTACCCTGATGGAGCTTCTGATCGTTATCTCGATCATGCTCATCCTCATGTTGATCGCCATCCCCAATATGTTGAATCTAAAGAGCTCTGCCAACGAGACCTCGGCGATTCAGTCGCTCCATGCGATTTACGAAGCGCAGCTTCAGTACAACACGACGTATCCGGCGCACGGCTACGCCTGTTCGCTGGCGGCTCTGGGCGGCGATTCTTCCGCCGGGGCGCCGACTCCGGAGAAGGCACAACTGCTCCAGGCCGATCTCGCTTCCGGCTATAAATCCGGATACACCTTCAATATTGTCAACTGCACCAAGGCCACGGTAAACAATCAGGATATGTACACCAGCTATGAGGCGGTCGCAGTGCCTCAGGCGGTAGGCAAAACCGGCCATCGCGGCTTCTGCATCGACATGACAGGTGAAATCAAATCCGATCCAACCGGCGGAACCAACTGCACCACTCGCCTCCAGTGAGGATCGCTTCGATCAAGAACAAGGCGTTAGTCGCAGCGTTGCTCGGCGCGGTTTGTGGATTGCTTCCCGGTCAGGCACCGGCGCAGGCATTATCCGCCAAGACTCTCGCCGGGCGCATCGACCGCCATTACAATTCCCTGCACTCGCTCGAAGTCAACTTCACGCAGGAATATGACGGCATGGGGATGAACCGCAGAGAGACGGGGACGCTCCTGCTCAAGAAGCCCGGGCGCATGCGCTGGACCTACTCACAACCTGCGGGAAAGCTCTTCGTCCTCGACGGGCATAATGGGTACTTCTATTCGCCCGGGAATACGACCGCACAGCGCGTTCCGGTGAAAGAACTCAATGATCTGCGCTCCCCGCTGCGGCTGCTTCTGGGGCATACGAAATTGGAAAAAGAGCTGCACGATCTCACCATGACTTCGGCTGGCAGTGGGCTCTACACATTAACCGGGGTTCCGCGCGGCCTGGAGAAGCGGGTCGCATCGTTCAGCATTACGGCCAACGCGCAGGGAATTATCCAATCGATGCAGATTGACGAGACGGATGGCGTCCGGAATACGTTTATCTTCTCGGACGAGCGCCCAAATGTCCCCGCCCCCGACTGGGATTTCGTGTTCACCCCTCCAGCAGGCGTGCATATCATTAGCGGAATGCCCCCAGTTTAGACTTCCCTCCTTCTGGCCCATTTAGCATGACTCCATGAAACGCCGAGTTTTTTTTGTTTCCGAAATTGCCCTGCTTGTCCTTGCATGCGGAACTCTGCTCTTTGCACAGGAAAAAACGTCAGGGCCATGGGTCATGGAGTCCAGCGGGACCGCCGCGGGACTGCGCGGCATCCACGCTGTCGGCAGCGGAGTGGCATGGGCCACCGGCACAGATGGCACGGTCCTCCGAACCGAGGACGGCGGCTCCAAGTGGCAGCGCTGCGCCATGCCTCCGGGAGCGGAAAAGCTGGACTTTCGCGGCATCTGGGCGTGGGACGCGAACACGGCCATAGCGATGTCCTCCGGACTCGGCGACCGTTCGCGTATTTACAAAACCACCGATGGATGTTCGCACTGGAAACTGGTCTTCACCAATCCGGAAAAAGACGGATTCTATGACGCATTGTTGTTTACTGATCCGCAGCATGGAATGGTGCTGGGAGACCCCGCGCATGGCAGTCCACAAGTCAATCCGGTGGAAGGCGGCTACTTCACCTTTCGCATACGCGTAACAGCGAACGGAGGCAAAACATGGGCTCCTGTTGTCGATCCAGAATTTGATCATCCTGGAAGAAACTTACAGCCGTTGGATGGGGAATCGTTTTTTGCCGCGAGCAACACGTCCATGGTTGCCCGCGATGGCTGGCTATGGTTAGGAACCAGCAAGGATCGCGTCCTTCGCAGAGACATTTCCGGCTCCTGGATCGTTCCCGCTGCCATTTGCGCCGGGGCGGTAGATGGGTTCTCCGGCTCGTGCGGCATTCCCTGGATGGATTGGCAAAGCGCACATGTTCCTCTCGCAAGCGGCAGTGCAAGCTCCGGCATCTTTTCCCTCGCTTTTCGCGATGCGATTCACGGTATCGCTGTCGGCGGAGACTACACCAAGCCTAACGAACCTATTGGCACTGCCGCTTGGACTACAGATGGCGGCAAACACTGGACTGCCACAAGCAAGCCTCCGCACGGCTTCCGCTCCGCCGTAGCATGGGATGCGAATGCCAAGGCCTGGATTGCTGCCGGAACCAACGGCTCGGATATCAGCTACGACGACGGCAAAACGTGGGCTCCCCTGGACAACGGCAATTGGAACGCGTTGAGTCTCCCCTGGGTAGTCGGGCCTCATGGACGGATTGCTAAGCTGGATCCAAAGCGGCTGCCACAGAGGTGAATACTCAGGAACTCAGCCCCGTGAACACTTCGGCCCTTAGCTGCGTCTATCCTCTACAGGAAACTGGTACCCTGAAACTAGCGTAGATGGCTGAATTTGTTATCAAACTGGCCGACGAGCGAGGCCGCGTTCAGGAGCAGGTGCATACCGCTGCTTCTGCGGAAGAGGTGCGTCAGCGCTTCACTCAGGCCGGATACTATATCTATTCCGTGAAACCCCGCAGCTTGACGCGCGGCCGGCGCAAAACCAAGCTAGAAACCTTCATCATCTTCAATCAGCAGTTTTTAACGCTGGTTCGGGCGGGTTTGCCCATTCTGAGTTCGCTGGAGATGCTGGCCAAGAGCCAGAAGAATCCAAAATTTGCGGCTCAACTCCAGAATGTTGCGGCGCGTGTGCGCACCGGCGAGTCGATTTCGTCGGCCTTTGAAGCGCAGGGCGGATTCCCGGTGATTTACACCACCACGTTGCTGGCTGGCGAGCGAAGCGGCAACCTCGAAGAAGTCCTGTCGCGGTTCGTTTCTTTTCAGCGTATCGCGCTGGCCTTCCGCAAAAAGCTGACCGCCTCGCTGATCTATCCGGCGGTACTCATTACGCTGGTCTGCGCTCTGTTCGTCTTTTTGATTTCGTTCGTGGTGCCGCGCTTCGCGGAGTTGTACGACCAAATCGGTAGCAAGTTGCCATCGATCACGCTGTGGCTGCTCGCTGTTGGAAATTTTGCCCAGAAATACGTGCTTTTCGCCTTACCCGCATTTGCCTTGCTCCTTTACTTAATTTACCGATGGAGCAGAACCGATGCTGGGTCAGACCGTATTGATGGGATTCGCATTAAACTGCCGCTGTTCGGCAACATCTGGTTGAAGTACCAGGTGGCTCTCTTTGCGCGAACTCTGTCCACCCTTCTCACCGGCGGATTGCCTCTTGTTCCTTCGCTGGAAACGGCGGCGAGGTCCATCACGAGCAAACGCATCTCCCAGGCCGTCCTTTCTTCGGTAGGCAGCGTTCGGGAAGGCAAAGGACTCTCCACAAGTTTGGAGAGAACGAAGGTTTTCCCCGCACTCTCAACGGAAATGATCGAGGTGGGCGAGTCAACCGGGGCCCTTCCGCAGATGCTGAACTCGGTGGCAGAATTTTTCGAGGAAGACGTGCAAACGGCGCTTACCGCCGCCATGTCGTTGATCGAGCCGGCGATCCTTATCGTCATGGGCTGCATGGTTTTGGTTATTTTGATTGCGCTTTACCTGCCGCTGTTTTCAATGGCAAACACCAGCAACTTCCGCTGATCGCTGCTGAGTGGCCCATTCAAGCCCGCTTTTGGCTTGAGTGGGGGCAACGGGTGGCTTACTCAAGCCGCTTTTGGCTTGAGTGGGGAAAGACTTAGAAATTAAGAGGAATCTATGGCACAAGCGCCTGTAATTACATTGCCGACAGAACAGGACGAAACCGCGCGCGCTCAGGCGCTGGCGCGTCGTTATCGCTCTGAGTTTGTCGACCTCAAGAACTTCAGAATTGAGCACGAGCTTTTCAAGAGCGTGCCGGTGGACATGATGTTCCGCTACAACTTCGTCCCGCTGGAGCAGCATGATGACCGTCTCGTCATCGCTGTGAGCGATCCCAGCCGCCTAATGGTGCTGGATGAGATCTCCGGCCTTCTCGGCAAGCGAATCTCGACTCGCGTCGCCACGCTCACACAGATTACCGACCTTCTGAAAAAGACCGAGCAGTCGCAGCGCGTGCTCGACGAAGCTACCGAGGGCCTCGCCTTCGACGTGCTCACCGGGGAGGACACGGCTGACGAAAACATCTCCATCGAGAAGCTCGCGGCCGATGACGACATCTCGCCGATCATCCGTCTTGTCGATACCACCATCTTCACGGCCCTTGAACGTCGAGCGTCGGATATCCACCTCGAAACCTACGACGATTCGCTGCTCGTGAAGTACCGCATCGACGGCGTGCTGCAG
>JBOGMA010000484.1:0-8542 GCA_050746465.1 Acidobacteriaceae bacterium | reverse complement strand
CTCCTGTCCCGATCGCTTTGGTCAAAATGAGAGTGTCTCCAGGAATTGCGCCCGAATTTGTATAGATGCGGGCTGGATCAATCTTTCCCGTCACGGCATAGCCGAATTTGATTTCCGTGTCACGAACCGAATGCCCGCCCGCCACGATGCAACCGGCCTCGCACATTTTGGCCAGGCCGCCGCGCATGATCTGCTCGAGAACGTCCATGTTTCCGTCCTGCGGGAAGCAAACTACTGCGAGCGCGGTCAATGGCATTCCCCCCATGGCGTACACGTCGCTGAGTGCATTGGCGGCGGCAATTTGGCCGAAGGTGAACGGATCATCGACGAGGGGAGTAAAGAAATCGATAGTCTGGACCAGGGCGGAATCTTGACTGATCCTGTAGATGCCGGCGTCGTCGGAAGTTTCAAATCCCACTAACAAGTTTGGATCATGTTGCGCCGGGAGCCTGTCGAGAACAGCACGAAGCGAGCCGGGAGCCAGCTTGCTGGCGCATCCCCCGGCTTTCACCTGCTGTGTCAGTCTGACGGAAGAAGAAGGTTCCATTGAAATACCCTGGTTTGGCATCGGTTGATTGCGGCTAGAGACACGTAGTATAGATTCCGATGGAAGTGCTTAGGCTCCGGTGATCCTCCCGGTCTTCAAAACCGGTGGTCGTTCTTTATGGGCGACGGTGTGTTCGACTCACACGCGCTTCCGCCAACCTAACAGTACCAAAGGAAGACTAGCTGGGTAGATCTATGAAGACATCCCCCGAAGGTCTGGCCGAAATCCCCACTTATTTGTGGACGGCGTCGCGTCATTCCTATTAAGGCATACGTGATGGAACTGGATCAACCTTTCGACAGATTCTCAGCCTGGCCGCTACTTTGACACTCGAGATGGGTGGCGCATGAACTCAGTCAGGGCTTTCAGGCCAAGTTCAATGGCCTCCTTCGAGACGGCATAACCGAATCGGACGTGGCCCTCGCCCTGGGCTCCAAAAACAACGCCTGGAACCGTGGCGACGTGCGCTGACTCCAGCAGCATGGCCGACACTTTACGACTGTCCTTGCTGAGATTCCGCACATCGGGGAAAGCGTAGAACGCTCCTTCCGGCGTGGCGCATTCAAGTCCTGCGGCCCGCAGGCCGTTGACCAGCAGATCGCGACGCTCCCGGTACTCCTCACGACGCGCATCAATCCGGCTCCGGGGAATTGCAAGCGCCTCAAGTGCGGCCCACTGCACCGGGGTTGAGACTCCATTCACCGAATAGAGCACCAGCTTCTTCAGTGCAGTCATAAACGGCTCCTTGGCTACGGCATAGCCGATGCGCCAACCGGTCATTGCATAGGACTTCGAGAATGTGTAGCAGGTGATGGTGCGCTGCGCCATTCCCGGCAGAGAGGCGATGGAGAAGTGGCTGCCTTCATACACCAGATCTTCATAGGCCTCATCGGCAATCACGATCAGGTCATGCTTTTTCGCAAACGCCGCGACTTCTTCGGCTTCCTGGCGAGAGAAGACGATGCCGGAAGGATTCTGCGGAGTGTTGTAGTAGATGGCGCGCGTGTGTGGAGTGGAGAACTGCTCCAGAGTTTTGGCAATTCCGTTGCGCCGAGCCGTCACCGTCGGAACCAGCAGCGCGCGGGCCTCCGTCGCCCTCACCATATCGCAAATGGGCGTCCAGTAAGGCGAAAACAGAAGCATGTCGTCGCCTGGATTCAGCGTAGCCTGAAACGCGGCGTAGAGCGCGTGCGCGCCGCCGGAGGTGATGATCACGTCTTCCTCTTCTACGGAAAGATTGTTCTTCTCCTGTAGCTTTTTCGCAAGCGCTTCGCGCAGCGGCTCAATGCCGGAAGAAGGAGCGTAGCGGGTCCGATTCTCAACCAGCGCCTTCATCAGCGCGTACTTGATGTGTTCCGGCGTATCGAAGAAAGGCTCGCCCCCGTGGAATGCATGAACAGTCTTTCCGGAGGCGCGAAGTTCCAGAACTTTGTTCCGAATCTGCACAATGTCGGAAAAGCCAACTTCGTCGAGCCGCTTTGCTACACGCAATCCGCTATGTTTCGTCATGAATTCCCCTCGTCCATGCCGCGACCCAACAGCTTAATTCATTCGTGGTATTCTCCGGAAGAATGCGACGCTCCACCATTTGGTTCGTTCTAGCCGGCGCGTGGTTTGTTCTGCTGGTGCTGAATATGATGCGGCATCGCGACCTGAACACGCTGGTCATCGCCATAGCGGTTGCGGTGTTTCTGGTCATCGGGATACTGTTTCGCAGCCGCGAGACAAAAGCGCTGCGCGGTCGAAGGCTCAGGTAGCCAGCAGTCCCGAATACACTGCCATGCCCGCCACGGCATCCACGTTGATCGCATCCAGCGCGTCGATTTCGGCCTGTTCGCGGATTCCTCCGGCGACGATGAGCTGACACGAGGTGAGGCGGCGAAGCGCCCGAGCGCGTTCGAACGGAAAGCCCTGCATGGTCCCCTCCGTATCAACATGGGTGTAAAGAAACGCGCTGCAATACGTTTCCAGAGCGCAAATCGCATCCTCCGGCGTAAGGTTCACATTCTCTTTCCAGCCGCGGACCGCGACCTTGCCGCCTTTGGTATCAATGCTGGCGATGAACTGCTCGCGCCCAATTGACTTCGATAGTGATGCGGCTGTTTCCGTTGCCACGCCATCGCCGCTGAACAGAACGGAACCGAAGATCACGCGGCGCGCGCCGGCATCGAGTAGTTCCTGTGCCTGCTCTGCCGTGCGAATGCCGCCGCCCACCTGGCACGGCAGCCGTTTCGCAATTTGAGCGATGAGCGCAGCATTGTCGCCCTGCCGCATGGCGGCGTCCAGATCAATAAGTTGAACCATGGGATAGCCGGAGAACCGCTCGATCCAATACTCAAAATCATCGAACGCCAGCTTGAGCTTTTCCCCCTGCACAAGCTGGACGATGCGCCCGCCCATCAAATCGATCGAAGGAATCAGCATGGCAGCCTCATGGCGACGCCGCTTTGCGCAATCTCCCGCTTGAGCGCCCGCGCGTCAGAAATTCCAAAGTGAAAGATGCTGGCTGCAAGCGCCGCATCCGCCTTCCCACGCAAAAAGACATCAGAGAAATGCGCCGCGTTGCCTGCCCCTCCGGAAGCGATCACAGGAATTTGCACGGCACCGCTCACTTGCGCCGTCAGTTCGCAGTCGAAGCCCGCGCGGGTTCCGTCAGCATCCATCGAGGTCAGCAGAATTTCGCCCGCGCCGCGCTGCTCAGCTTCGCGCGCCCATTCCACTACACCGCGCCCGGTGGGCTTGCGGCCGCCTTCGATGAAGACCTCTGCACCGTCGGCGGTGCGGCGTCCATCGATGGCAACAATCACGGCCTGCGCTCCGAAACGCCCGCCGATTTCGTCGATCAATTCCGGACGCCTCAGCGCCGCGGAGTTGATGCTCACTTTGTCCGCGCCCGAGTCGAACACGGCTGTGGCATCGTCCAGCGTGCGCACGCCTCCGCCAACGGTGAAGGGAATGAATAACCGTTGTGCAGTGCGCCGCACCGTGTCGAGCAGCGTTCCGCGAGCTTCGTGCGTGGCGGTAATGTCGAGCAGCACAATTTCATCCGCACCGGCCTCGGCGTGTCGCGCCGCAAGTTCCGCCGGATCACCCGCGTCCACCAGGTCCACAAACTGCACGCCTTTCACAACGCGCCCGCCCTTCACGTCCAGGCAGGCAATGATCCTCTTGGTCAGCATGGCAGCTCCACAAAATTGCGCAGAATGCGGAGCCCCGCCGCTCCGGATTTTTCTGGATGGAACTGCACGCCCATGATGTTGTCCTTTTCGGCAGCGGCGGTAAAGTCCTCGCCGTAAGTCGTAACTGCTACTGTTTCCCTTACCAGCGGAGCGCGATAGGAATGCGTGAAGTAAACGAAACTGCCTGTGGAAACACCCGCCAGCAACCTTGAGCCTTCGCGCACATCCAGCGAGTTCCACCCAACATGCGGAATCTTCTTCCCCTCGGCAAAGCGCTCGCAGACAGCGTCAAACGCGCTAAGCCCCCGACGTTCCGGCGCTTCTGTGCTTCCTGAAAACAGCCACTGCAGGCCTACGCAGATCCCCAGGAACGGAACCCCCACGGTAATTCTTTCGGCAATCGCCTGCTTCAGACCTCGCTGGTCGAGGAATTCGGTCGCAGCAAAGTGCCCCACGCCCGGCAGGATAATCTTCTCAGCGCGGCGGACAATGTCGGGGTCCTCGGTGGAAACCGCATCGGCTCCAACTGCCGTCAATGCTTTCATGACCGATGTGAGGTTCCCAGCCTTGTAATCAACGACCGCGATCATAGCAGTCCCTTGGTCGAAGGAAGCATCTTGCCCAGTTGCTTGTCGCGCGAGCAGGCCACGCGCAGCGCCCGCGCAAATGCCTTGAACAATGCTTCAATCTTGTGGTGATTCGACCGCCCGTACATCGTCTTCAAATGCACATTCGCCCGCGCTCCCCGCGCGAAGCCCTCGAAGAAATCTTCCACCAATTCTGATTGCAGGTCGCCCACGAGCCGCACCTTTACCTTCGTGTCCACCACATGAGCGGCACGCCCGCTTAAGTCAATTGCGGCAAGCCCGAGCGTCTCGTCCATTGTCATCAGAAAATATACCGCGCGCAGAATGCCGCGCTTATCGCCTAGAGCACGGTCGAACGCCTCGCCCAGCGCTATGCCTACGTCTTCCACCGTGTGGTGCTGGTCCACATCGAGGTCGCCATTGCAGGTCAGGTTAAGGTCAAACGCTCCGTGGCGTGTGAACAGCTCCAGCATGTGATCGAAGAAGCGGATGCCGGTTGCAACCTTGTACCGGCCCGCGCCTTCGATCGTGAGCTTCAGGTGTATCTCGGTCTCCGCAGTTTTGCGGTCGATGGTCGCCGTGCGTTTCTTCACTTGTCGTCTCCCGTCCAGCCAATTTCCTTCAGCACCTGCTCCATCGCGCGGATTCCTTGCGCCGTGTGTTCGCGCGTGCCGATGGTGATGCGCACGCATCCGTCGCAGCCGGGGTCGGCAGAGCGGTCGCGCACCAGGACGCCGCGCTGGTGCATGGCACGCGAAAAATCCGCGTGCTTCGGCCCAATGCTGGTAAGCACAAAATTCGCTGCTGAGGGCCAATACTGCACTCGCAGGCGATCGAGTGCCGCAGTGAATTCCTTACGCGCCTCAAGCACTTCGCCCACATACCAGTCGATGTAGGGTTGATCATCGAGCGCCGCCGGCAGGCAGGCCAGCGCCAGTGAGTTCACGCTATACGGAGAAATCACGCGACGCAGCCATTGCATCTGCTCCGCAGCGGCTGCGAGCAGGCCCAGCCGCAGTCCGGCGAGGCCATAAGCTTTGGAAAAAGTGCGCGCCACAATCAGATTGGGCACGCGCCCAATCAAGTCCATCACGCTTTGCCCGTGAAAATGGAAATACGCCTCATCCACCAGCACCGCCGCATGGGGTGCGGCTTCCAGAACACGAAGAATCGCTTCGCGGCTCACGGCCTGTCCCGTAGGGCTGTTTGGGTTCGCAATCGCAATCAGCTTCGTCGCCGGCGTAATCTTCGCCAGCAGCGCTTCCAACGGAAACCGAAAGCCCTCGCTCGCCAGAACCTCCACCAGCTTCGCCTCTGTACCTGACGCATAGACCGCATACATTGAATAGGTGGGCACCGGCAGCAGCATCTCGTCGCCCTCGCCCAAGTATGTCTGGCAAAGCAAGTGGATGGCTTCATCCACTCCATTGGTCAGCAGAACCTGCTCGGGCCGCAGCCCAAGATGTTCGGCAGCGATCCGCTCCACGCGCTCGCGCTCCGGATACATCGTCAACTCCGCGCGTGAGATGCGGCCCAGCGTCTCGAGAACTTTTGGCGAACAGGCAAAGGTGTTCTCGTTAAAGTCCAGCCGCACGCCGTTGCGGTCGCCCAGTGGCGGGTGATAGTCCTTCATGCGGCGAATCAGGTCGCGCGGTTGCGGAACACTCACGGTTACATTATTCATCGATGCCCCTCGCGCGAATGGCTTCGGCATGTCCGCGCAGTCCTTCAGCTTCAGCCAACGCGATCGCCGCCGGGCCCAAACGCCGCAACCCTTCCTGCGTGTACTCCTGCACGGTGATGACTTTTAGAAAATCCATCACGCTCAGCCCGCCGCGCACCCGTGCCAGTCCGCAGGTGGGCAGTGTGTGGTTCGGCCCGGAAACGTAATCGCCCAGCGGCTGCGCGGAGAAGCGGCCAATAAAGACCGATCCCGCGTTCTTCACCCAGGCGAGGTCTTCGGTAGAGTCCACGGTGAGATGCTCGGGCGCAATGGCGTTTGTAATTGCGCGGGCTTCCTCGAGGGAGGAAGCGACAATGGCTGCACCGTTACGAGTCATAGATTCGGCCGCGGTCGAGTTAGTGCGAACGCGCTGCTTCACGCTTGCGACCACGGCATGTGCCAGCGTTGAGTTTGTGCTGATGAAGATGGCTTCGGCGTCCGGATCGTGCTCAGCCTGGGCGACAAGATCGGAGGCGATCTCCTCCGCATTGCTGCTCTCGCTGGTTACGACAATTTCCGTCGGGCCGGCCAGCATGTCAATGGCGCAATCAAAGGCGACAAGCTTTTTTGCTGCCGTAACAAAGGCGTTGCCGGGGCCAACGATTTTATCCACGCGCGCAATGCTCTTTGTGCCGTACGCCAGCGCCGCAATCGCATGCGCCCCGCCCAGCCGATAGAACTCAGTAATACCCAGAAGCGCCGCAGCCGCCAATGTCTCGGGCGCGGGCCGTGGAGAAACCACCACAATGCGCGCAACGCCCGCCACCTGCGCCGGAATGGCCGTCATCAGCAGCGTGGAAGGAAGCGGATAGCGCCCGCTGGGCACATAGCAGCCGACGTTTCCAATGGGCCGGATGCGCTGGCCCACGATCACCCCGCTCGCCGGGGCAAAGTTCCAGTCCTTCGGTTTTTGCCGCTCGGCAAAGGCCCGAATATTCCTGGCTGCGGTTCGCAGCGCGCGCTCGACCGGCGGCGCGATGGTTTCGAGAGCGTCCTGCATCTCATCGGGAGAAATCCGTAACTTGTCCGGCTGCGAATTTCCATCGAACTTCGCGGCGTACCGGCGCAGAGCGGCATCGCCGCCCTTGCACACGCCTTCTACAATTCGTCGCGCGGCAGGCATCGCCCGCTCGTAGGCGGCATTGCGCCGCGCCAGCAGAGTATCTACTTTGGCGCGGCCCGCGCGTCCGGCTGTAGTGATGAGCTTCATCGCTACAGCACCACCTTGTTCAAGGGATACTCGACGATCCCGGTCGCGCCCGCTGCCTTGAGCTTGGGCACCACCTCGCGCACCACGCCTTCCTCAAGGATGGTGTTCAGCGCCACCCATTCGGCATCGCTCAACTCCGAAACGGTGGGCGCATTCAGAGCGGGCAGGATGTTCAGAATGGTCGACAGGTTCGCTATTTTCGCATTCAGCATCAGGCCAACCTGGCCCTGAGCGTCAATCGCGGCCTTCAGCATCAGTGCGAGGCTGTCGATCTTCTGCTTCTTCCACGCATCGTTGTAAGCCGCGCAGTTCGCAATGAGGTGCGTTTCGCTTTCCATAACTGTATCGATAATGCGCAGACGGTTGGCGCGCAACGAACTGCCCGTCTCCGTGACTTCTACGATAGCGTCGGCCAGCGTGGGAGGCTTCACTTCCGTCGCGCCCCAACTGAACTCCACCTTCACCGGAACCTTCTTCTCCGCGAAGTAGCGTTTCGAAACCTCGACCAGTTCCGTCGCGATGGTTTTGCCGCTCAGGTCTTCGGCCTTTTGGTAGGGTGAGTCTTCCGGAACCGCCAGCACCCAGCGCACCTTCTGCCGGCTCTGCTTGGAGTAGATCAGGCTGGTCACGCTCTTGACTTCAAGCGCGCTCTCAACTACCCAGTCGATGCCGGTCAGCCCCGCGTCCAGCACGCCTTTTTCCACGTAGCGAGCCATCTCCTGGGCGCGGATCAGCATGCATTCGATTTCTTTGTCGTCAATTGTGGGGAAGTACGAGCGCCCGTTCGCGTAAATGCGCCAGCCCGCGCGTTCAAACAGTGCGATGGTCGCGTCCTGCAGGCTGCCTTTGGGAATTCCAAGCCGAAGTTTGTTCGCCATTAGCGGACCTCCTGTGCGGCAGGGAGTGCGATCTTCTTCGTGAAGCAGCTTACGGTTCCTTCGTGGCATACGAGTCCATCGCCTTCGACCTCCACGCGAAACAGCAGCGTGTCATTGTCGCAATCCGTCGCAGCGTCGATAATGCGCAGCCGGTTCCCGCTGGTTTCGCCCTTCATCCATAGTTTTTTGCGAGTGCGGCTCCAAAAGGTGACGAAGCCGCTTTCGAGCGTCTTCTGATAGCTGGTCTCATTCAGAAAGCCAACCATCAGCACCTGTCCGGTCTTCGCGTCCTGCACGATGCCGGGGACGAGGCCGCCCTCGACTTTGGAAAAGTCGATCTTAATTTCTGCTAGTTCTTTATCGCTCATGTTTTCTTGTTCCTCAATTTTTTCATGTTGTTGGCTGAACGTAAAAAACC
>JBOGMA010000483.1:0-3587 GCA_050746465.1 Acidobacteriaceae bacterium | reverse complement strand
ACGCACACTATGCGAAGCCGGCCGCTTACTCGTACTTTGTCGGCTGCTCGACCGGCGGCCGCGAGGGCATGATTTTGTCGCAGCGATTCCCGACAGTCTTCAACGGGATTGTTTCGGGCGATCCGGCGATGCGGACGGGCCTTTCCAATCTTGCCATCGGCCAGTGGATTCCTGTGGCCTACAACCAGGCGTCGCCTAAAGATGCATCCGGCAAGCCGGAGATTGGCAAGTTTCTCACCGATGGCCAGCGCAAGCTCTTCATGGATGCGCTGATGAAGAAATGCGACAAGCTGGATGGGGTTGCTGACGGGATGATTTTCGATCCGCTGGGCTGCCATTTCGATCCTGCCGCGCTCTCGTGCAAGTCTGGCCAGACCAAAGGCTGCATCGCGCCGAACAAGATTGCGGCGATTAAGAAAGCTTTTGCGGGACCGAAGAACTCATACGGCACGCAGGTATATCCCGGCTTTCTGTATGACAGCGGCATCAAGGTGACAAAATGGGCGCCTGGGCTGCTGAATCTCGGGGACCGCGGCATCTTCGGTCCATACACGACGGCGACGACCATTGATGTGGACAAGCTTGCGCTGCATGCGTCTGATCCGCTCGTGGAGCCTTCCTCAACGAATCTCACCACGTTTTTCGGAAACGGCGGCAAGCTTATTTTCTTCCATGGAGACAGCGATTCGTGGTTCTCGGCGTTGGACACGCTGCGCTACTACAAAGAATTGACCGCGGCCAATGGCGGCCCGGAGAAGGTGGAGCAGTGGAGCCGCCTATTCCTGGTCCCGGGAATGGAGCACTGCGGCGGCGGGCCGTCTCTGGATCATTTCGACATGTTGACAGCGGTTGTGAACTGGGTTCAGAAGGGAAAGGCTCCAGAATCGGTGATTGCTACCGGAAAGGCCTTCCCCGGCAGAAGTCGCCCGCTCTGCGCTTATCCCAGACACGCGCAATATGACGGGCACGGCGACACTCAGGACGCCACAAACTTCAGTTGTCAGGAATAGTGCACATTGGCGAACAGGTTTCGTGGACACAAGCCGACTTCTCGAAAGTAGCACTTGCCGCCGTGCGTATATGCTCCTTTCAACTCACCGTGGGCGGGTTGTGAATCGGCGTAGTACGAATTCCTCCAGTAGGCCATCGACGACCCGGGGGTACGGCAGCGCCACATTAGCGATGCTCGTGTCCAGAACTTCCAGGAAGGCAGCCATGGAAACCGTGATCCCGATAATCCACGGGTTCACTTTTGGCTTCCAGGCGTCAGAGCATACGCTCCAGCACCAGGAACCCAACGGCAAGGTGCTTGAACTGGCATCCCAGCTTTTCTGTGTCAATATTCTGACCCTATCGTCTGATTTTGAACACCCATTCGTGATTGGGATCCGGAAGCTCGTCTAGCGATCCAAAGTTCCATGACACTGCAACTCATCCGATTGGCCCCTTATTTGCATTGTCACCCGTGCGGCCAACCAACTTGACCGCCCAGGGGACCGCAATCTCAGAATGAAGGTGGCAAGTCTTACGCGTCACGATATGTGGGGAGATCAAACCATGACCGAATCAGTGGACGGTGGTATGAGCCGATGGAATCGACTTAAAACATCGGGATCACATCTGGCAGCCGCTTTTCTTCGATTTGCACTGGGAGCCGGCTTTCTCTCTGCAGTTGCTGACCGATTGGGATTCTGGGGCCCTCCAGGAACCGTTCTGGTTGCGTGGGGTAACTTTCACCATTTTCTGCTCTACACCGCCCAGCTCAATCCCTGGTGCCCGGCCGCATGCATTCCACTGCTTGGAATCGTGGTGACTATCGCGGAGGCTGGACTCGGGATACTTCTGATACTGGGCTTCTCAATTCGGGTTGTAGCGCTGCTGACTGGGATAATCGCTCTGGCGTTCGCCGCGGCAATGACTTTCGTGCTCGGAGTTCACGCGCCACTGAACTACTCAGTTTTCGTATTCTCGGCAGCGTCGTTCCTTCTCGCATCGCAGCCGCCCGACAAACTGACCATGGACAACTTTCGCAACGTCAGGAGTCCGCATCAAAAACAACCAAAACGGTGACGAATCGACTCTGCCTGGCGGAGACTGCTTGATTACTTGGTGGTGCTGGCATCGGTGGCCAGTATTGATTTCGCTTCAGCATCCGTGAACCGCGCCGACGGCGTCTCGCGCGGCCCAGCATATCGACCGGGTGGTTTGCGCCCCGACCCCGTCGCCGCGCTCCCGCACCGAATAGCTCACGCACGATTCCTGGGGTTCTTCACTAAGTAGATGGTTCCGAACCCTGCTACCCAACCGTCTTCTGAGTGCGCAGTCGTATTCCTCGCACAATTCCGAGCGGTTGAACTGCAACTCGGAGACTTCGATCTCGGTTGGTGGTGACAGGACGAGTCACTCAATGACCAGGCTGCTCCAAAGGCTGCGCGTCCCTGACATGCCTACTTTCCGGAGGACACTCTGCATTTTCCATCAGAGAATGGCTCTGTTTAGGAGCAGATTTAAAAACGCGGAGAATCCTCTCCTGTGTCCTTCAGGAGCAAAGGTAGGCATTTTGCGGGGAAGTCTGGGGATTGTTGGATGTAATTTGCAGTCTTTAAAAGGCTCAAGACTTTATGGTGGACCAAGTCGAGAGCGAAATATCCTCCACCGCCGAATCCGGTCAACACATCCAATTTGGGCAGACTGGTCCAATCTCCCACCGCCGAAACCGCACGCGAGTATGATTGCCTGCATCGGTTCAGCCAATGATCGGCTATCCGCTGAACCGGGTGTTCCCTCATTGATCTCCCCGAGCATTGATACCTAGGGAACTGGATGGCGTTTCCCGTCGTAATAGACTGAGGAGCAACTGTATGCAGACGCTGATGCAGAATTTCCGATTTGCCCTGCGTATGCTGAGTCGCAGCCCCGGGCTGACCGTGACGATATTGCTGACGCTGGCCCTGGGCATTGGAGCCAATACCGCCATCTTCACGGTGGATTACGCGACGCTGCTGGCGCCGCTGCCCTATCCGCAACCGGACCAACTGGTGATGGTGTGGTCCAAGATTCAAGGATCCCGCAACGGCGTTTCGGCGGGCGATTATCTGGATTGGAAGCGGCAGAGCACTGTCTTTCAGGATTTGAATGCCTGGACCGGGACAAGCTTCAACGTGGCGACAAAAGAGCAGCCGGAATTTATTCAGGCAACGACGTCCACGGTGGGCTCTCTGCGGATGATGGGCGATCCACTATTTCTGGGACGCTATTTTTTGCCTGAAGAAGGGACCGCCGGCCGCGATCACGTCGTGATCCTCACCCACAAGCTATGGGCCAAGCTGGGGGCCAAGCGCGATATCATCGGAACCACGTTGCGCCTGAATGGCGAGCCGTACACGGTGGTGGGCGTACAGCGGCCGGGCAACCACGATAAGGGCGATTCCCAATTGACCGTGCCGCTGGTTTTCAAACCGGACCAGATCAACCATGATTTTCACTGGCTGCTGGTAATGGGCCGGTTGAAGCCGGGTGTAACTCTGGAGCAGGCGCGCCAGAATATGGACGCGGTGACGAAGCGCATCGCGGAAACGTATCCAAAG
>JBOGMA010000482.1:0-8179 GCA_050746465.1 Acidobacteriaceae bacterium | reverse complement strand
GGATGTGGGCGCGAGTTTTCCACAGGTTGAAGTTGTCAAGAGGGCGATTTTTTAAGGTATTGATTCTAAACGGAATAAAGTTGTGTGAGGATGTAGTTGAATTATTTGGAGTTGGTAGAATAGAAGTTAGATAGAGAATTTTTGAGAAGGGCGCAGCCACGGGTTGCGCCCTTCGTGTTTGTGTTGGTATCCCACGTCTCAAAATCGAGACGTGGGGCACCCACTGGAGCTATTGAAGGAGAAGAGGACCCATGTCGAACCCTGTACCTATTTGCACGCACATCAAGAATGACGGAATTCGCTGCGGCTCGCCGGCGGAGGGCGGGACGGAGTTTTGCTATCACCACTCGGCGGTGAAGACGGCGCTGGGGAAGGTTCCA
This sequence comes from Acidobacteriaceae bacterium, assembly GCA_050746465.1. Classification (GTDB taxonomy): domain Bacteria; phylum Acidobacteriota; class Terriglobia; order Terriglobales; family Acidobacteriaceae; genus Silvibacterium. Next base: position 7,799 of record JBOGMA010000482.1, on the reverse strand, counting down.
GCGGGTCGCCGGGGGAGCAACGGAACTTTTGCGCCGATTCCGTTTCTGTTTGTTGAGGACCGGGCTTCGCTGCAGATCAATTATTCTCTGCTGCTTACGGCGTTTAACAACCATGAGTTGGATTTGCGGACGTTCCGGCTGATGATGAGCCTTTTGAAGGCCATGGGAGCGAATCTGGGGAAGACGGGGTCGCTGGTTGATAGGGCTCAGGGCTCAGAACGCAGGGCTCAGGAAGACAGGAACCAGCGGCCAGGGAACGGGGACCAGGAGGGCGCGGTGGGTGAGTCGTTGGTGGCTTTGAGTGCTGCTGCGGAGAAGCGTGGGAAAGCGGCGGGAGTTGGGGCCTTCTCGTTTGCTCCGGATTATGGGTTTCTGCCCTCGGTTGTGTCTGCTGTGACGGTGAAGCCGTGGGAGGTGGGTGCGTCGGATCCGGTCAGGGAGATGGCTCGGCAGGCGGCTCGGGTTCGCTGGTAGATCGAAAGAAGTGCAGGTCCCTCCGCTACGCTCGCATTCGCTCGCTTCGGTCGGGATGACAAAACATGAAATTTTACTACGGAGGGCACAGAGAAAAGCTGGAGTGAAAGAACTTCATCGCAGAGGACACAGGAGGATCGCGGCTCGCTGGAGTTTCACTTTATTGTTACGGGCATATCGAGTGTTCCGAGGCGGTGGTTGTTCATGTCGGTGACGCCGAGGCGGAGGCGGTAGCTGCCGGGTTTGAGCCGCACTCGCAGCGCGAAGGCGACCCCGGTCTTTACTACGGCGCGGTACTGATCCGGAGTAAAGTCCAGGTTCAGCACGCCCGAGGCCTGCGGGGGTTTCTGTTGCTGCGTCGAACCCTGATTGAGGGCGACGAGCAACACCAGGAGTTTGCCATGGCGAATGCCGGAAGCGTCGGTTGCGAGGTCGATTCCTTCGACGTTGATTGCGGTTTTCACCAACAGATAAGGATTCTGTTTGTCGGGAAGAACGAGGTTGCCGCGCAGGCGCGGCATGGTTGACTCCGGAGTGGCGGGCTGGAGGGCGGTATCCAACTCCTGCGCGGGTTCGACTTTGGAAGCTACGACGCCGGTGGCGTAATAGCCGCGCCTGTAGCTGAGCGAGACCTCATGGCCGGCCCAGGCGCTGGTTTTCGCCAATGAAAGCTTGATTTTTCGAAACGACCCGTTCCAGTTTCCATTCCGGGGAATGTAGGCAATGGTGTAGTAACTCGATCCGTCGTCAAAGGCTTTCCGGAGCGCGTCGGCAAAATCGTTCGTCCCGTAAAAGGCCTGCCCGCCCGTCGTATAGGCCAGGTTGTTCATCATGGTGTGCAACTGGTCCTTGTAGGTGAACAGTTGCTGCGGGTCGGCGATGCCGCGCGCCTCCGCGCCCATGCCGCTGGCGTCCACCCCGGTAAGCAGAATGGGATAAATAGCGATCTGCGCGTTGGCCAGCCCCTGGTTGGCTTCCGCAATGTCCTGCGGGCTCAGGGGCTGGGGAAGGCCCGCCATCTTCGTCGCCGCTGGAGTCGCTGTGCTTGTGTTGAATGCGGCAACGTCATCGGCCAGTTCGTGAATCTCCAGCGCGGGGCCGCCGAAGAGCGGGAACCTGTCGGCGAGCCAGTACAGATTCTTCCGACCCGGATAGCCACTCACGGCCGCTGCAATCTCGCTGAGGGCCTCGTGAGTAATGTCCATGGCCCGCTGCGTCTCGTCCGCGCCCTGCAAATGCAGCCCGTCCGCCGCCGCGTTGTATGGAGAAGCGCTGCGGCCCGTTGCCTTCTCGAATTCCGTGACAAAATCGCTTTCCTGCTGCTGCTCTCCTGTTGTCCGCGTCACGGATGGATCCAATTTCATCGCCTTCGCCGCTGCCGCCAGCCGGTCGGTGCTTCCGGTAAAGTTCTGCAACATGCGGAGACGCCTGCCAAGTATAAAGAGAGCCGTCTGGTGGCCTGGGGGCAGTGATTCCAGGAAACGGACCATTTGCTTGCGCGCATAGGGCTGGTCCTGCGTGGCTGTGTTCCAGAAGTCGAAGAGAACGATGTTGACGGAGTTCGAAACCGGGCCGACGTTGGAGAAGTCCAGCTTGTTTTCCGGAGCCGCCGATAGTTCGGAAAAATCCTGGGTGTGGTCGGCGAAGAAAGCGACCTTCTGCGGCTTTCCGTCTTCGGTGACGCGAAAATCTTTCGCGGTAAGGCCTGGGATGACGTGGCCGGCGGCGTCTCGCGCTACCACATCGACGTACACGATTCGGCTGGTGACCTGCAGGGTGTTGCCGGAATTCGCTGGCGTAGTTTGCGACACGGCAAACAATGGAGCCATCAAAACCGCAGCAACAACCAACGCTCGAAAATTGCGCATGTGCTTGACCCCGTTTTGAGAGCAGTCCAGCCAATCTTCCAGACGAGATCGAAAGCCGATAAGGTTTCAATATCGGCTTTTAGCCTCAGAAATAAAAGCCCGCCCGGAAACGTGTCTCCGGACGGGTTGTTCAAGCAAACTCGCCAAAATGTTTCAGAAATCCGATCACTGAACCTCGAAGTTCTGAGTGAGCGGAGTGTTTTCTGAAGAGTCGCCAACGTATACGACGAACTTGCCTGGATCCACCTTCCAACCATTCGAAGCGGTGTCCCAATAGGCCAGTGAGCGATGGTCCAGCGTGAGCATCACATGCTCGGTCTTGCCGGGCTCGAGTCGAACCTTCTTGTAGCCCTTCAACTCCTTAACGGGACGATCTACTTTCGCCGAGGGGTCGCCGAGGTAAAGCTGCGCCACGTCCGCGCCTTTGCGGTCGCCGGTATTGGTCACGTCGAAGGAGACAGTTATTGGCCCATTCGCCGAGGCGGTGTCCGGTGAAATGGTCAGGTTCGAAAACTTGAAGGTTGTATATGAGAGTCCGAAGCCGAATGGGAACAGCGGCTCGATGTGTTTCGACGTGTAATAGCGATAGCCCACGTAGAGGCCCTCGGTGTACCGGACGTGCGGCGTTTGCCCTGGTGCATGCGGAGCCGGATAGTAGCTGTCATGGGTGGGATTTTGCTCCCATGATTTGGCAAAGCTGAAGGGGAGATGCCCCTCCGGCGAGCGCTTTCCAAAGAGAATTTCCGCGATGGCCTTGCCGCCCTCTTCGCCTGGATACCAGTCGTGCAGGAAGACCGGGACGCTGTTGATCCAGTCTTTGGTTGCCACGCCGCCGCCCGCTGTCAGGCTCACGATGGTCTTTTTGTTCGCTGCCGCCACCGCCTGGATCAGCTCTTCCTGCCCCCACGGCAGGTGATAGGAGCGGTCCATGCCTTCGCTTTCGGTTGAAGGATCAAATCCAACGGCCACTATGGAGGCGTCGGCCATCGCCGCCAGCTTTGCTACTTCGGGCGAGACCAGGTCGCTCGCGGCGCGAATCCCCAGCGCCATCTGCGGAGATGAACCGGAGGGCAGATAATCGATCTCAACTTTCACCGGCTGGTTCGCGGTCAGCGTTACATCGGTAAACTGTGGAGCCTGTCCTTCGTGGCGCGTCTGCTCCAGAACCTGCTTGCCGTCGATCCGCACCTTATACGCATCGCGGCCCTTTGCTCCCGCGACAACGATGTAGCGGCCGGTGGTCTTCGGCATATATTCAGCCGTGTAGCGGATGCTCCTGCGCGCAGCGGTGGGCAGCTCCTGACCCCCAACGCCGATAATCGCCGGCGCCTGAATCGTCTGGGGCGTTCCGCTGAAGTTGGGATTATCGAAGATTTCAACCTTTACAGCTTTGCTCTGCCACCACTCTCCGCCGGCATTCGCGTTCTCGTCCACATAGCGCGTGCCGGAATAGAGGTCCTCCAGCGAAGGCAGACCGCGGGCATAGAGCACCTTCACGTTTTTGCCGAGGTAGTCGGAAAGGCCGGTCATGATGCTTGAGGCCTGGAAGGGGGTCACACGCGAACTGCCGCCTGCGCCGGGAACAGCGGGCCATGCGTCCGGGCCGAACACGGCGATGGTGTGAACCTGATTTTCGTCGAGCGGGAGAATGTGCCCTTCGTTCTTGAGCAGCGTGATGCTTTCGAGGGCTTCTTTTAGTGCGGCTTCACGGCCCTGCTGGGTGTATGCCGGAATGTTCAGGTCAGTCTGGTCGCGGTCGAGGAAATGGAAGCGGAGGGAGGTGCGGAAGATTCGGCGCACCTTCTGGTCGATGGTCGCTTCCGACACCTGGCCGTCCTTGACGGCGGGCAGCAGGTTTTTCGGATTCATGAATTGGCCAGAGGGCATGTCGAGGTCGAGGCCGCCGTTGGCAGCGCCGACCGCGCTGTAGGTCGCGTCCCAGTCCGACATGAGGATGCCCTTGAAGCCCCAGTCCTTGCGCAGGATGTCGATGTTCAGGTGCTTGTCCTGGGTGGCGTGAACTCCGTTTAAGAGATTGTAGGAATCCATCACCGCGCCCACATGCGCCACTTTCACGGCGGCTTCGAATGTTGGGAGATAGATTTCGCGGAGGGTGCGCTCGTCAACGTCGCTGCTCACGTTGTGGCGGTCGTACTCCTGGTTGTTGAGCGCGAAGTGCTTTATGGTGGCGACGACGCCCTGGCTCTGGACACCTTCTATATAAGGAACGGCGGTGTGCGCGGCGAGATATGGGTCTTCGCCGAAATACTCGAAGTTGCGGCCACCCATGGGAGCGCGGTAGATGTCCACGCCAGGGCCCAGCAGGAAATTTACGCCTCGCGCGCGGGCGTCATCGGCGATGGAAACGCCCATCTCGCGGACCAGGGCGGGGTCCCAGCTTGCGGCCAGCGCCATGCCGCCGGCGTAGGCGGTGTCCGGACCCCAGGTGCGCACGCCCATAGGGCCGTCGGACATTTTGAGCTGCGGAAACCCAGCCGCGGGCTCGGCGCGGATAAACATACTGTCCTGGCCGCCAATCAACTCCAGCTTCTGCTGGAGGGAGAGTTTGGAAATCATGCCGTCGGCGCGCTTCTCAATGGCGGGCGAGTCGGGGACGGGTGCGGCGGAAAGCGGCTGCTGGGCCCAAAGAACGGGAGCGGCAATCACCGAGCAAAGAGCGAGAGCGGCAAACTTAAACGATTGAGCAGGCAAAGGGAATCTCCTCAGGAATTTTTCCCCGACAAGGCTACCATAAAAAGCCCGGGGTGTTCCTTTTGTGGTTCGGGAAGGGGTAACCGAGGAGAGAACCACTCTTGGTGTATTCCGGAGTGAAGTGCGGGTCCCTCCGCTGCGTTCGCTTCGCGAACTCCGGTCGGGATGACAAGCGTTGTGACGGACGGATTCGTGCTGGTTTTGGTCTGGGAAGGTTACTTACCGGGGACGGCTACGAGGTGGGGGGCGATGAGCTTGACGTTGGGGACTTGCAGCTTCACGTTGAGGGACTCGACCGAGGTCTTGTTGCGGGCGGGGGCGGTGAAGCTGAGTTCGTACTGGTTGTCGAGATTGCGGCTGATTTCACGGAAGTAGGGCACGAAGGAGACAGGATTGCCGAGGCCCTGGTAGTAAAGCCTTCCGCCAGTATCTTCGGTGAGTTGAGTGAGCAGGTTCTGGCCGCCGCTGGCGAGCCATCCGACGCGGCTGGCGCGGCCGCGGTTGTGCCAGTAGAGGGCGTCCACTGTGATGCCGGCGCGGATGGCGTCGTTGGTGGCGGCGTGGACGTAGGGATCGGAGGGGTCGAAGCGGACTTCGTAGGGGTCGATGCCGTCAGTGATAACGATGAGCTGGCGGCGGTTGAGGGGATTTCGGGAGGGCCAGTTTTTGGCTACGTCGGAGATGCAGAAGTAAGGACTGGCGCTGCTGCCGACTCCTCCGGCGGGAATGTGGAGCGAGCGGACGGCCTGATCCTTGTCGGCGGAGAAAGGCTGTTCGAATACGGCGCGGCCGTTCACCATGTACGCAACGGCTACCTGAGTGGTGGGGGGCAGGGACTTGATGAAATCGGAGATCTCGCTGAGCTGTTGGCCAAGGCTGGTGCGCACTCCGCTATCGATGAGGATGACCAGTTCGAGTCCGGCGCGGTCGCCGCGAAGTGGCGTGACGCTTTGAGTTTCTACGGATTTGCCGGCGATTTTGACTTTGACGTTTTGCGGCTCGATGGAGGGCTGTAGTTCAGATTTTTTGGGCAATACGGTGATAATGGTTTTCGCCGTCCCCTGCTGCGCGATAGCGGGCATCGCGAAGAGAACCGGCAGCGTTGCTGCGAGCAGGGTTGCGGCGATGGCCGCCGCGGAGATGACTCGACCCAATTTCATGCTGAACCAACCTTCCTTATGCCTGTGTTCTTTTGATCCTACTGGATCGCACGACAGCAGGGTCTCCAATAGTTGAGACGCGATGGGGGCGGCGGAAGACTCTCAATCGTGTATTCTCCTGAAGATGAAGCGTGTATTGACGGCTCTGGTTCTGATTCCGCTGATCGTGTGGCTGGCTTTCGAAGGGCCATTCTGGCTGATTACGCTGGTTGTAGCTGTGGTGGCGGAACTGGGTCTTTGGGAGTATTTGACGCTGGCCGACGCGACGGGCGCGAAGACGCCGCGGATTGCAGCCGGAATTGCGGTCGCGGCGGTGTTCCTGATTACGTTCTGGCAGCCGGTGCTGATGGCTCCGCTGCTGGGGGCAATTACGCTGGCGCTGCTGATTGCGTGCGCTTTCAAGTCGCCGCTGCAACGGGTTTTACCGGATGCGGCGTCTTCGGTGTTTGGAGTTCTTTACATTGGGCTGACGCTGACGACAATTCCGCTGATGAGCCAACAGGAGAATGGGTCGTCGCTGCTGATTTTTCTGCTGTTTGTGGTGTGGGCAGGCGACACGCTGGCGCTGTATGTTGGGCGCACATGGGGGCGGAGAAAGCTGGCTCCGACGATCAGCCCGGGGAAAAGCTGGGAAGGATCGGCGGCTTCGATGGCGGGCAGTTTGATCATTACGGCGATTCTGCTGTGGGTTTCGGTGATGCTGCTGGCGCATGGGATTGGGATACTGGCGTATCCGGGGCCCGCGTGGGAATGGCTTGTGCTGGCGGCGGTTGTAAATGTAGCGGCACAGGTGGGCGATCTGGTGGAGTCGGCCATCAAACGAGGAGCCGGCGTGAAGGATTCAGGGTCGCTACTGCCGGGGCACGGAGGCGTGCTGGACCGCGTGGACGCGCTGCTGATTGCGGCTCCAGTGCTGTGGTACGCTTTGTTAGTTCAGTCCTTTTAACACGCTGCAATTCAGAGACTTCCTTCGTTGAAACAGATTGCCATTCTCGGTTCGACCGGCTCGATTGGGCAAAGCACACTTAGCATCATCCAGAAATATCCGGAGAGGTTCCGGGTGGCTTCGCTGGCAGCGGGCCGCAATGTGGATGCTGCTTTTGAGCAGTGCGTGGAGTGGCGTCCGCAGGTGATGTCGCTAGCTACCGAAGAGCTGGCGGATGCTCTGCGAGCGCGGCTGAAAGCGGCGGGCGTAACCGGCGTGGAAGTGGTCCACGGGACGGCGGGAACGGTTCGGGTTTCGACGCTGCCGGAGGCGGACTTTGTAGTTTCAGCGATTGTGGGCGTGGCGGGGCTGGAAGCGACTTACGCCGCAGTGCAGGCGGGCAAGCCGGTGGGGCTGGCGAACAAGGAAGCGATGGTGGCGGCGGGCGACCTGCTGAACGCCGCGGCGCGGGAGAAAAATGTGCCGCTGCTTCCGATTGATTCTGAGCACAATGCGATTCACCAGTGCATGCGGGCGGGGGAGAAGCGTGAGATCCGGCGGCTGTGGCTGACGGCCTCGGGAGGGCCGTTCCGCAACCTGCCGCTGCGGGAGTTTGCGAATATTACCGTCGCTCAGGCGCTGAAGCATCCGACGTGGGTG
>JBOGMA010000481.1:0-2793 GCA_050746465.1 Acidobacteriaceae bacterium | reverse complement strand
GCTGGGTGTGCGCGGCGTGTGCATCATCGGGCATGGGTCATCGAACGAGCGCGCAATTATGAACGGGATTCGCGTGACGGCCGAGTTTGCCCAGGCGGGAATCAACGACCGCATCGAGCGCGAGTTTGCCCAGAACAACAAACCCGTCTCCTCCAGCAGCCAGCCCTCGATTAACGCCAGCCTTTAGGCTGTTTCTCCGCCGGCGATTTCCAAGCTACGATCCTCGCGACTAAAGTCACGCCTTGAAAGCTCCGCCTTTGCTACCATTCTCCTTTTACTAGCTTCTTACGTTTCTTTGCAGCTTCAGGAGGCAATGAATGGACGCGAATGGTAAGCGCCCGTTGTTGATCGCCAATGGATGGATTCAGGCGGCGGGGATTGTTCTGCTGATCGGATTCCTCATCATGGGGATCCTCGCCTACTACACTTACAGCGATGAGCCGCCGATTCCGGCTGTTGTGAAGGATTCCCATGGAGCGGTGCTGTTCACTCGCGCCGATATTCTCGCCGGGCAGGAAGTCTTTCTCGGCAACGGGCTGATGGAGTACGGATCGATCTTTGGGCATGGAGCCTACCTGGGTCCTGACTTCACCGCTGAGTATCTGCACCGGGCCGCGCTCTCCAGCATTGAGTTTTATGGCGGAGAACAGTCGGATACCGCGCATCGCGACACTATTCGCGACTTCAAGGCAAACCGCTATGATCCCGCGACCGGAACGCTGGTTTATACAGATGCGCAGGTGCATGCCTTCGAGCAGAACGTAGCTTACTATACGGCGTTTTTCGGGAATCCCACGACCCGCTTCGGGCTGCGGCCTCATGCGATTTCAGACCCGGCAGAAGCTCGGCAGCTCACGGCATTCTTCAGTTGGACGGCGTGGGCAGCGTCGACGGATCGCCCCGGCTACACATATTCCTATACCAACAACTGGCCTCCTGAGCCGCTGGTGGCCAACCACGCCACGGCGGATGCGATTGTTTGGAGCGTGCTTTCACTGGCGGCCCTGCTGGGCGGGACCGGGTTGCTGCTGGCCGTCTTCGGGCGCTGGAACCTGATCGGCTGGCATGGACACGAACAGCAGAAAGTGTCCTTCCGCGCGCCTGACAAGGTGCTGCTGACTCCGACGCAGAAAGCGTGCGCGTGGTTCTTCTTCATTATGGCGGCGCTGTTTTTGATACAGACGCTCTGCGGCGGCGCCTCCGAACATTACCGAGCGGATATTCAGAGCTTTTTCGGGTTCGATCTGGGGCGAATCCTGCCCTATAACATCGTTCGCACCTGGCATATTCAACTGGCCATTTTCTGGGTGGCGACCTCTTTTCTGGCGGCAGGCATTTTCCTTGTGCCTATGATCTCTGGCCGCGAGCCGCGAGGGCAGAAGCAGCTGACCTATGGCCTGCTGGGCGCGCTGGTGATTGTGGTGGTGGGCAGTCTGGTCGGCGAGTTCAGCGGGATTCAGGGATTCATCCACAGCCTGCGGCTCGATTCCTGGATTGGGGATCAGGGATTTGAGTATCTGGATCTGGGCCGACTATGGCAGATTCTTTTGAGTATCGGGCTCTGCTTCTGGGTGGTGATCCTCTTCCGCGGTTTGCGCGGAAGACTGAATAATGAACACGCCGGCAACCTGCCTTGGCTCTTCTTCTTCTCCGCGCTTTCAATTCCCGCGTTCTATGCGGTCGGCCTGCTAGCCACACCCGGCGAGCACTTCACCACCACGGATTTCTGGCGGTTCTGGGTGGTCCATCTCTGGGTGGAGGATTTCCTAGAGCTGTTCACGACGATTCTGGTGGCGTACATCTTCGTACTGCTCGGAGTTATCCACGAGCGAACCGCCCTGCGGGTCATTTATCTCGACGTGATCCTGTACTCCGTCGGTGGAATCGTGGGCACGATGCATCATGTCTATTTCTCCGGCGAGCCGGCGCTGCACATGGCGTTGGGAGCGTTCTTCTCCGCTGCTGAAGTCATCCCGCTGACTTTCCTTACGGTGGAGGCGTGGAGCTTTCTGCAATTGGGGACGATACAGGGCGAGCACGCCGCAACACGGTTCCCGCATTACTGGGCGGTCATGTTCCTTGCGGCTGTGGGCTTCTGGAACTTTCTCGGCGCAGGCGTCTTCGGATTTTTGATCAACCTGCCGATTGTTTCCTACTACGAGATCGGCACCGCGCTTACCGCCAATCACGCCCATGCCTCGATGATGGGGGTTTACGGAATGCTTTCGATCGGGCTGGCGCTATTCTGCCTGCGCTACATCATTCCGGAAGATCGCTGGCCCGACAAGGCTGCGCGCATCAGCTTCTGGTCGCTGAACCTTGGGCTGGCGTGGATGGTCTTCGCCACGCTGTTCCCCATTGGGATCATGCAGCTCTACCATGCCATCAACGTCAGCTACTACGACGCTCGAACGCTGAACTACATCGGCAGCCGTGCCGTCTCGTTCCTTGAGTGGCTGCGCATGCCGGGCGACATTGTGTTCATCATCGGAGGGGCCGTGCCCGTCCTCTACATCTGCTTTCAGGGCATTCGCTACATGCGGGGAACTCCGACCGCAGAGACGCCCGAGGCGATGCTGTTTACCGACGTGGTGGCCGAGCCGGAGGCGCGCTGATGCAGTTGCCGCATTCGGTCTCGATTGAGTACGTGCTGATGCTGGGATATGCCATTGCACTCGCGCTGATTGCGCTATTGCTGGAAATGGCTGCCCGTCATGCGCACAAGCGATCGCTTGAAACCGCTACCGTGGACTTCACCTACCATCGCGAGCGAGACATCTGGAAGTGTCCGCA